>CAIVPM010000162.1 GCA_903907815.1 uncultured Chitinophagaceae bacterium
CAATTTCTTCATTGGTCTTCAGGTATTGTCCGGATATATTAATAGCATTATTCGACATTAAAGTATTGATACTACTCAATACCCCTGGTACATTTTTATGTATATGTAATATTCTGTGTGTGCCTTCAATAGGAGGAAGTGCAATTCCAGGCACAGAATGTGAACCATTGGTAATACCAGACTCTAAGTAGTTAAACAATTTGTTGCTTACATCTTCTCCAATATTCATTTGTGCTTCTTCGGTAGAGCCACCAATATGCGGTGTAAGTAATACGTTGCTTAGGCCCTGCAATGGAGAAGCAAAAGTATCTCCATTCTTTTCTGGTTCCCAAGGAAACACATCTACTGCAGCACCTGCAAGATGACCATTGGCTAAATACTTAGCAAGGGCATCAATATCTACCACTTCGCCACGTGCATAATTTATCAGGATAGATCCTTTTTTAAATTGTGCTAACAGCTCTTCATTAATAAGGTTCTTTGTTTTATTGGTTTCTGGTACATGCAATGAAACAATATCGCTTTTGCTAACCAGTTCTTCCAGACTATCATAAGAAGAAGCATTACCCAGAGGCAGTTTAGATTCTATATCGTAATATCTAACTTTCATACCAAAAGCTTCTGATAAAACACTTACCTGAGAACCAATATTACCATATCCTACCAGGCCAATAGTTTTACCACGAAGTTCAAAACTACCTTTAGCTTCTTTTTGCCATATTCCATTATGGGCGGCAATATTCTTGTCCAGTATTTTTCTGATAAGAATAATAGCAGCACCTACTACCAGCTCGGCCACGCTTCTGGTATTACTATAAGGAGCATTAAATACTGCAACACCATTGCGGGTAGCTGCTTTTAGGTTTACCTGATTTACCCCAATACAAAAACAACCAATTGCCTGTAATTTATTGGCAGCAGCTAAAACGGCTGGAGTAATAGTAGTTTTTGATCGGATGCCTAGAAGATGCACATCCTTTATTTTTTCTATCAGTTCGCTTTCACTTAAAGCGCCTGCTAGTTTTTCTACATTAGTATAGCCATTCTGACTGAAAAGCTGTACTGCTTTGTCGCTTATATTCTCGAGAAAGAGAATATTAATTTTGTCTTTTGGATAACTTGTTTCGTTGCTCATGGCGGCAAAAGTAACCAATATTAAGAATATATGGGCAACGTAAATGGGATGAGAGGCAGCTTTAAGGTTGTTTTCCCCATAAATTCAGTATGTTTTTATTTGTATAGATTAATCTTCCTCTTTAGGTATTGGTATAGATACGGTAGTGATGGTACCTTTTCCTAATTGGGAGTTAATGACTAGTTTACCATTAAATGCATAAACTCTTTCTCTTATTCCAATTAATCCATGATGGTTAATGGTATCTACTTTATCTATTTCAAATCCTATTCCATCATCTTTTACACTCAATTCAATTTCACCATCTTCTATAAATAAATCAATGGATACATTCTCCGCTTCAGCGTAACGGATTATGTTAGTAAGACATTCCTGGTAAATTCTATACAGTGCTAAACAGATGAAAGGATTGTTGGGGAATAGTTCTTCTTCTTCCAGTTCTGTATTGAACTTAACGGCCATTTTAAAGTTCCTCAACAGCGTTTTATTGTTCCATCGGATAGCTCCAACCAAACCTACTTCTTCCAGCATCTGAGGATATAAGTGAGTATATAACTGACGACTACTTTGTACTGTATCCTCCGTTAATTTTTTTAGTTGTTCTGCCCTTTCTTTTATTTCTTCTATATTTCCTGAATCTATGTTTTTAAGAATCCATGCTGTATCCATTTTAATGCCAGTAAGATTTTGTCCCATCACATCATGTATTTCCTTCGCAATTACCTTACGTTCCTCCTCTTTCAGCTTCATTTGTTTTACATAAAGTGCTCTTAAGTCTTTAGTAAGTTTCTTCAAACTTTCTTCATTCTCCTTAATTTTAGTAATGTCAATTGCAGTAGTAGAAATAGAGAAGGGTTCTCCCTTACTATTGTAGTTTAAAATAATTACCTGAATGATGGGTATAATAGTTCCATTACGGCTAATTAGTTTACTTTCCCCAAACCATTTTCCTGTTTTTGAAACTTCAGGTAAAATAGTCTTTATTTTTTTATCATTTTCACTTTCTGGAGCAAAGTCTTTAATGTAATACTGCTCTACATTTTCTTCGGGCAATATTCCTAAAGCATTTTTCATGGCAGGGTTGAGATAGATAATTTTATCATCCATTCCAGCTATAGCAACAAAAGCATTTGAGTTGTCCAGTATGCCTGCCAGTTGATTAATTTTCTTATCTGATTCTACTTTTTCGGTTAAATCTATAATGCTGGATAAAGCGGTTATTCCATCGGTATTTTCTATGGTACTTATAAATAAATCTGCATTGAATATAGTGCCATCTTTTCTAAGTCCGAATTTATTGGATTGTTCTTTATTTTCATCTCTGAAATCAAGAATATGAAAATGTTTATCCATTCTTTCTTTCTGGTCATTGTGTTCTTCTGGTGGAATGAGTTTCATGACCGATTGTCCAATTATTTCTTCCTTCTGATATCCAAAAAGAACTTCCGCTTGTTTGTTGAAAATGGTTATAATACCTTTCTCATTTACTCCAACCAATGCATTGGGCGAATCAATTACCAGAGACTCTGAAAACTGTTTTTCTTTTTTTAGTAATAAATCCTGATCTTTTAGAAGTTTGTTATGAACAAGCAAGTTGTTTAATGTATTAGCAATTAGTATTCCAATAATCAGAATTATAAGATACATTAAAATGGACGTTGCAATAAGATTTACACTTGAATTATTGGTATAATAACGTAATGCAGTTACAAGTATTTCGGTATTCTTTTTATTGTATAAATATAAATCTGAAATTTTTTTCTGTAAATTTTCGTAGGAGATTTTCTGAGTAGTGTTATAATACTTCAGAGGTTCTTTATCTGATAAATCTGCTTTATCCAGTTTTATAAATTCCTGGTCTATAGCAGTCTGTTGATCTATTGCCTTAATAATATTTGAGTAATAAATTTTTTCTTCCTCTGATATTATCAGGGGCTTATAGTTGTTTAAAAGATGCGAAATAGAATCTTTAAGGATTAATATATGGTGTTCATCAGCGTTCTTTTCTTTGTCTGATATTTCAATAACATATTTTAAGTTTAATAGCTGCAGATTATCAACAGCGTTTCTTATATCAAAAATTATATTAAGCTTATTTAAGGCTTGGGTTTGTATGAAATTAATTCTTTTAGCAGTATTTTTTGCTATTTGGTTATTAAAAATAGTAACAAATATGAGAACCAAAAAAAGCAACACATAAAATGCTGCTAATGCCTTTATTTTTCGTACCTGTAGTAGTGTTTTATACTTCATTTATAACAATATTCTCCTAAGGAGTTTTGCTTGCCCAATACTATTCCACTTATTGTCTAAGACAAAGTAGTATGATTTAAGTTGTATTAACAAAAATACTCCCCCTTTTGTTGAAAATACTTAAAATAAGATGAATTATTGTACTTTTAAAATGGGTGGATTATTGATTGATCTGGATAGATAAAAATATATAGGGTTAAAAAAATAGTCCTGAATTATTCGTATCAATTCAGGACTATTGTATAGTTAGGTTATAAAGTAAATTTGATTTACAGCAATTAATGTTTCATTATTCTGTCTACAAAGAATAATGCTAATTTAATTACCAATGCTCCAACGAATAACATTAGAATCATTTTATACAATTTAGCTTCCCATGAGTTAGGCGATTCAGCTTCCTCGCTTGTTTTGTAAGTGTATTTGCTTGAACTGGCAATGAATCCTTTTTCTTTTATTAAGTTATAATCACCCTCATTCAAGCTTTCTTTAAACTTCTCCATACTTAAAATAATTTGTTAGAAATGTGAAGGAATGGGCAAACTATTTTAATTCGTTTATCATTTTAGTGAAAATGTTGTTCATTTTTATAGGCGATAAAATTCTTGTATTTCATACCCATAATATTTAATTATGGGTATGAAATTATTTGATGAAATGTCGTTAAAATTCAATTGTCTACTATCGCTTTTTAATATTCAGACGGAAAGCAGTAATCAATAAGATTATAGTATCAGATTTTTTAAAAGAAATAAACGCTTTAATACACAACTATTTTTTCGACAGTAATTGTGCCATCTGATGTTTTTGTTAATACAGAATAAACGCTTTTAGGTAAACCTATAACACTTATTGTATGCGTATTACTGGAAGCTACAGTATTTATATTTTTTAATATTCTGCCTGTCTGGTCTATAATTTTTATTTGTGTAATATCCTTACCACTAATGGTTACATAATCTCTGGAAGGATTGGGACTAATAGTAATTTGTGCTGAATAGGCGTTTATATTGGCAGTTTTTGTTTCGCTATATGTTTTTGTACCATTGATGTCTACTATTTCCAAACGGTAGTAAAATATATTCTGGTCATAACGGACAGGTGGTAAATCAACATATTTATAATTGCCGGCAACCTTTGCTGGTAAAGTATACACTGTAAAGAAATCTTTATCATTTAAACTTCTCTGAACATTAAAATAGGCAGTATTTATTTCGGTAGTAGTCTGCCATTTTACTGTTACATTTCTTTCCATTGTAGTAGCAGTAAATGATTTTAAATTTACAGGTAAAACTATTTGTATTGGAGAAGATGGCAACACTTTATTTTTAAAAGTTGCCGTTACATAATAATAATCATATTGACCAGGCGTAACATGATAAGTAGCTCCATGACTTAAGAAAACGGGTTGTGTGCTACCAGAGAGTCTATAGCCATACCAGGAATAAGAATTATAACTAGTATCAACAGTACAACCTGCCTGACAAATTAAAATATTGCCATTTTGTAAAACAGTAGGTGAGTCAAGGATGTTTATTGTACAGCCTATAAGTAATGTATCCTGAACTTGATTAGTTAATAAATTCGCACTAATAGTGTCTATTTGAATAGGGGTTGGGTTATTGCTAAATGCAATTTTAGTATGATTTATTGTAGTATTAATAATGTTGAAATTCAATGTAAATAGTATAGTTGAATCGGGAACGGTTTGTCCTAAAACGGTAGGATCAACCCATATAAAATTAAGTACCCCTCTATGAGCAAGTTGTTGGTTAATATCACCTGGGCTCAAGGCTATTACACTATTACCAAAGTTTATTCCTCTGTATTGAAGCACAGCAGAATCCCAATTGATGGAACCCTGAAAATCTATAATATTTGTGAAATTGTTCATTCTTACATTTACCCCAACAGCATTATTTCCGCAAGTAGAATCTGCCACTGTCATAAAAAATGTTTTAGGTTTTTGAGACTGTGCATTAACCGTATTAAAAGAAAAGATTACTGTAATTAAAACAGCTAATAATAATTTTGTTTTCATTGTTAAAGTGATTTGGTTGTTGAATAAGAATTGTTACAGTTTGTTTAGAACTGCCTTACAAATAAACAATTTATGCGAATCAAGGGTTGAATAGTCAAAAAATAGACGAGGCGTAAAATTCGTTAATTGTTTATGCAAATAAATA
>CAIVPM010000163.1 GCA_903907815.1 uncultured Chitinophagaceae bacterium
ATTGAACAGTAACCTATATATATGCACGTTTAACAATAGGATGGAATTTATTATACTAAATTATACAATAAGAAAATTAAACAGTATATAAAATTGAATTATACAACTTATATGCAAATTCTTAAAGTAATTTTTTGTGTTCCTATTTTAAATCTGTTAAACAGAAATTTTTAATATTTTAAGAAATGAAAGTTACAGCCAACAAAAGAAATTCTTTATTAATGTACGTATTAAAAGAATTAAGCTTATGAAAAAGTTATTCATAGAAAAATTATTGCCACTAGTTTATGTTGTAATTATAGTTGTTATTATAGCTATTATAATGTTGGTAGTAAAACTGAATACAGAAAGTATAAAAGGATATGATAATATATCGGAAACTACTTCTAAAAAACTTTCGCTGATAAGCCAGATGAGGAAGAATGCAGACAATGTTCAGATTGCTGTATTCAGCCATATATTAGACTCTACTAACGAAGGGATGAAGGCTGCTGAAAAAGTAATGAGAAAGGAAGATGCTGTAAATGACAGTATTTATGTAGCCTACAATTTACTAATTAAAAGCAAGGAGGAACAACAGGTTCTTGATAAATTATTTTTAGCCAGAAAGAAAAACAAATTTATTCGAGATTCTTTAATAAAGATAAGTTATGCAAGTGGTACTAACATAAGTGTACCCATCAATTTTCAACAACAGGTTCAGCAAAAAAGTTATAGGGATTATCAAAATGCAATTAATAATTTTGGGGCTTATATTGATAAGCAAACTAAAGATAAACAAGCCGGATTAGATAGCTTATTTAATAGTTCGGTTTTTACCATCATTGTTTTTGTATTGTTACTAATTATTATCCTTATTTACTTGGGTAGTTTGATAAAAAATCATATAAATAAAATTAGCCAACAGAATAAAATGCTGGCTAAAAATACCGAAGAGATTTTTGCTGAAAAACAATATTCTGAAGGCATTTTAAATGCTACACCCAATGGAATAGTAGGTATAAATGAAAACGGAATTATTTGTATTTTTAATCACACAGCAATTACTATGTTTGGGTACACTGAAGAAGAGATATTGGGCAAACCTCTTTCTGTATTATTACCAGAAAAACATCATACAAAGCATGATAGCAATACAAAGGAATATTTTAGCTCACCATACAATAAAACACTAAACGATAAACCAATTGAGTTGTATGGTAAAAGAAAAAATGGAGAAGTATTTCCAGTAGATATTCACCTAAGTCATACTGAAACCAGTAAAGGTAAAATAGCTATCGCTGGTTTAAAAGATATTACCCAGAGAAAAAAGACAGAGAAGCGTTTACAACAATTAGCCGATATAAACAGACATACGAAAGCTTTTGTAGGGGTAGCTACTATTGACAGACAAATAGTTTATTTAAACCAAAGTTTCAAACAGGCCCTTGGTATTATGCCTGGCGAAGATTATTCCAATCTAACTACTATCGATATCTACCCAAGCCATGTAAAACAAAAGATGGCCGATGTAATTCAGGAAACAATTTCGAAAGGAATATGGGTTGGCGAAAATGAAATACAAAGTAAAGACGGTAGTATTATTCCGGTGATTCAAACCATTATGTTGCATAAAGATGAAGAGGGAAATCCTGAGTTTACCTCTACTACTATGATAGAAATTTCGGAACTGAAAAATAAAGAGCATGAATTAATTAGAATCAATAAACTCTTTAATGCTTTAAGTAAAGCAACCAAGTTGTTGGTAACCCTTTCTTCTAAAGAAGCATTCTATAAGGAAATATGTACTATAATAGTAAACATTGGCGACTTAAAACTAACCTGGATTGGAGAATATAATCCACTAACTACTTATATAGACCCAATAGGGTGGGATGGAGAGGCAAAAGACTATGTGCTAGGATTAAACATAAAAGTAGATGCTAACGCTACCACTAAAGGTCCTGCAGCAACGGCCTATTTAGAAGGAACACCACAAATTATAAATGACTTTTATACTGTAGAAAACACTAAACCCTGGCAGAAAAAAGCAAAGCAATATGGTATAATCTCTGGTATGATACTCCCATTATCGCTTAAAGAGAAAAGTATTGGAACTTTAGGCATTTATGCTGCTACAAAAGATTATTTTCAGGAAAAAGAGATTGAATTATTAGTAGAGATTGGCAATATTGTTTCTTTAGGAATAAACAAAATTGAGGAAGAAAAAGAACGAAAAGTATTAGCAGAAAGTAGGGCCCAGCTAAGTAGTATTATAGAAAATACCAATACGCTTGTTTCTATTGTAGATTTGAATAACAACTATTTGTACATGAATGATGCTACTAAAGCTGTATTAGGTTTTGAAGGAGAAGATATTACAAAATATAAAACTGCTACAGTTTTTTCTACAACAACCAAAGAGCTGTTTCAAAAGATAGTAATCCCTGAATTGCTTAAAAACAATATATGGAAAGGGGAAGTAGAATTTATTAGCAAAAATGGAAATTATATATATGCTTATTTAGTAAGCGTATTGCATAGAGACGAAAATGGGAAACCAATTTATCGTTCCAATACAGCCATTGATATTACGGAACAAAAGATTAGGGAAAAAGAAAAAAATCAGCTTTCAAAAGTAATAGAGCATTCTACCATTTTTGTTGGGATGGCTGATAAAGATCGGAATTTAATATACATGAATGCTAATTTCAAGAATGCACTAAATATCCCTTTAAACGTATATGTTACTACAATTAATGTAGCATCTTTTAATACGCCCAATTCTAAAGCCGATAAACCCGAAACGATGCAAACGGTTTATGAAAAAGGAATATGGATAGGTGAAAGTGAAATGATAACAAGAGATGGTATAATATTTCCTATTATTCAGTCGATTGTGCTACATAGAGACCTGAATGGAGAACCCGAATTTACAAGTACTACGGTTATTGATATATCTGAAATAAAAGCAAAAGAAAAAGACATTAGTAAGCTTTCGGGTATAATAGAAAATGCAGCCTCTTTTGCTGGTATAGCTAATTTAGATCTTTCTATTAGTTACCTAAATGAAAGTATGCGTACTGCATTGGAAATAGAAAAAGACGAAGATATTACCCATTATAAAATTATTGACTTCCTTACTCCTACCTCCAATAAATATACATTAGAAGTTGCCTTTCCAACAATGCAAGAAAAAGGCATTTGGATAGGTCAAACAGAATGGATTAGCAGAAAAACTAAACGTATTATCCCTGTTATCCAAACCATTATACTGCATAAAAATGAACAAGGAGAACCAGAATATGCTTCTACAACCGCTATCAATATTTCTGAATTAAAACAAAAGGAATCAGAGCTTTTAACCCGGAATGACGAGTTGAGAACAATGTATAATGAACTTCAGGAAATAAGAGAGGAGGAAAGAAAAGAGATAGCTAAAGAAATTCATGATGAACTAGGGCAGAATCTTACTGCTTTAAAATTGTATGTATCCTGGATAAAAACGCATATAGATGCGGATAAAGAACTGTTGATAGCAAAGCTAAATGAATTTGATGCTGTAACTAACGAAACGGTAAATACCAGTCGCAGACTTTATAATAACCTGTATCCTCAAATGCTGACCGATGTTGGTATTGTAGGTGCTTTACAATGGTTATTGAAAAGCTACCAAAGTTCTACTACAATTGATATAGAGTTTAATACCAATCTTAGTATAGAAGAAGGTATGGCAATAGATGCTAAAATAAGCCTTACCCTGTTTAGAATTTATCAGGAATGTTTTACCAATATTTTACGCTATTCCAAAGCGAATCTGGCAATTATTGAATTGTATAAGAAAGATGACTTTATTACTTTATCTATAGAAGATGATGGAATAGGCTTTAATGTAGAAGGAGTAGATACTAAAAAGCATCATGGATTGTTGGGTATGAGGGAAAGAGCTTATTCGCTAAATGGAATGCTTACTATAGATTCTGCAATTGGAAAAGGCACTAAAACCATGGTCAGTATTCCTTTGGTAGATGCAATTGATAATGGATAAATATTAAGAATAATTGAGAATTTATAATGGATGATGGATAATTGTAAATTCATTCAAATGCCAGTCTTTTTATAAGTATAATAGATAGGTGAGTTTTGTTGAAAAGAACATCAATGGAAGTGAAAGCTATTTTAAGTATTTAAGTTTATCTGGATTTTGTCTACTATCCCAGATTAAAAGAATGATGATTTCACGTTGTGATTCTTCATATACAATTATATAATCCCTGACAAATCTAAATCTGATATTTTCTATATCTGTTAATCTTCCTGAATGAGGGAATACAGTTATTAAATGTATCGTTTCTTTAAACAGCTGATTAAGTTTAATACTATATATATTCGATTTATTTCTGTTGTTCCAGTAGGTCAATATATCTTTTCTACTTTCTTGCGCCTTCAACGACCATATTACTTCTTTAGCCATTGGTCTATTTCATTGTTTGCCTCTTCATTGGTTAATGTATCCCCTTTCTCAACTTGTTTTTTAACGGCATATATTTCCTCTTTTTCTGATACAGTTAATTTATATATGTTTAATTCTCCAGCGTTTATGTCCAGTAATTTATATAATTCAGTTAAGACATCTTCATTGTCTATTTTTTGAATTCTTTCAATTAATAGTTCTTTCAATTCTGTTGTTGACATAGAAATTATTTATACTAATCTGATTTTTATAACAAGACCTTTCAAATGTA
>CAIVPM010000164.1 GCA_903907815.1 uncultured Chitinophagaceae bacterium
GTTTGCTTGATTTTTTACTGTTACCATAATTCACTATGCTTTCCAGTAAAAAATCTGCTCAACCACTTGTCTTTATTGCATTGGTAACTTTCATAACGATTCCTACTGCAAAATCTCGGTTTAAGAATGAATGGAAGGCTATTTTTTTGATTTAATTGTTTTGTTGTAACCAATGACGGAACGATGTATTTGCGTTAGGGCTATAAGGGAATATCCTTTGTTTTGCTGCGCTAACCCGGTGCACAGAATGGGCGTAATACAGCGCAGCAAAAGAAAGATAGGAAGAGATAGCCCGGCCGAAGGCAACGCCCAAAACAAAGTAAAAAGGAACGAAACAAAAAGTACATAAGGAGCCCAGCTAAATCTGGGTTTTTATACTCTTTTTTTACATACTCTAAAACAACTCAACTACTTTATTCTACAACTCAACCTTTTCCATTTTATGTTAGATTAATAGAGTAATAGTTTAGCTGATAAATTAAAATATTATTCAGATGAGAGGATGTCTTTTTATTGTTTCTATTATTTTTTCTATCAGCTGTTTTGCTCAGGATAACAAACAGAATATCAGGGGTGTTGTTTTAGATAAATTATCGCAAATGCCTTTAGTTGCAGCTAATATTCAATTGAGCAATAAACTGGAAAATAAAAAAACAACTACTGATAGCAATGGCGTATTTGTACTGGAAAATATATCGCCGGAGCGATATGAGATGAAAGTGAGTTTTGCGGGCTATAAGGAGATGATAATACCGAATGTAATTGTTGTATCTGGGAAAGAAGTGTTGCTGGATATTGCTATGGAGGACGAATACAAACACCTGAATGATGTGGTAATAAAGTCTTCCAGCAAAGCAGGTACTATCAATAAATTTTCATCGGTGAGTGCGAGAACATTTTCGATGGAAGAGGTGAACCGTTATGCAGGAGGAAGAAGCGACCCAGCAAGGCTTGCAGCGAATTTTGCAGGTGTAAGTGCCCCGGATGATAGCAGGAATGATATTGTGATCAGAGGCAACTCGCCTACGGGTGTTTTGTGGAAAATAGATGGTATGAATGTGACGAATCCGAACCACTTTGCATCGGTGGGAACTACAGGTGGTGCAGTGAGTGCTTTAAACACTAATTTATTAAAAAGTTCGGACTTCTTTACCTCGGCATTTCCGGCTGAATATGGCAATGCATTATCGGGTGTTTTTGATATTGGTTTCCGTAGTGGGAATACGCATAAAAGAGAGACTACTTTGCAGTTGGGTGTGATTACCGGACTGGAAGCTACAACAGAAGGACCTATAAAAAAGAATAACGGATCGTCGTACCTGGTGGGTTACCGTTATTCGCTTGCAGGTATTGCACAATCTGCGGGTATTAATATTGGCACTACCTCTACTCCTGCTTATCAGGATTTATCTTTTAAAATAAATAGTGGTACTACCAAGCTGGGAAAATTCTCGTTGTTTGGCATACTTGCTAAAAGTAGTATCAGTATAGAAGGGGGCAGTAGTAGTAGTACATTGTATGGTAATGGTAATCAGACGGACTTTGCCAGTAAAATAGGTATTATAGGATTGAATCATTTTAAACAATTGAACAGCAAATCATTTATCAGTTCTACAATTGGTTTAAATTATTCCAAGACAGATCAGACTAATTACGACTTTGACCACTTAACCAATACCAGCTACAGTAAGGAGGTAAGTAATTATCAGAAAACGGGCTACAATTTTAGTACTACTTATAATATGAAAGCAAGTTCGAGACTCTTTTTGAAGGCAGGTATTCAGGATGAATTGCTGGGGATAAAATTGTATGACAAAACAAAGATGAATATCAATGATGGCTTTAAACAGGTATGGGATAAAGATACTACCA
>CAIVPM010000165.1 GCA_903907815.1 uncultured Chitinophagaceae bacterium
CGACATGGTAAAGCATGGTTTGAAATTAAAACCTGAACAGTTATACAGTATCAACAAAGCATCTATAAAAGATGCCGTTGTAATATTTGGAAGAGGCTGTACCGGCGAAATAGTAAGCAACGATGGACTGGTATTTACCAACCACCACTGTGGCTACGATGCTATAGCAACAGCATCTACCGTAGAACATAACTATCTAAGAGATGGTTTCTGGGCAGCAGATAAAAGCAAAGAAATACCTGCTGATAAAATTACCGTTAAGTTCCTGGATAAGATAGAAGATATTACTACAAGAGTGCTGGACAGTCTGGGTGGATTGACCGGTGCTGCACGTAGTAAAAAGTTCAACGATGTACAGGAAGCAATTGTAAAAGAAGTATCTGGCGATGATGAATTTAAAACTGCTGTTGTGGCTAGCATGTTCAAAGGAAATCAATATTTCCTGTATGTTTATACCGTATATAAAGATGTTCGTCTGGTAGGTAATCCACCTGAGAGTATTGGTAAGTTTGGTGGCGATACCGACAACTGGGAATGGCCACGTCATACAGGCGATTTCTCTGTATTTAGAGTATATATGAGTAAAGATGGCAAGCCTGCAAAATACAGTGCGGACAATGTGCCATTGAAACCTAAATATTTCTTCCCTGTTAGTCTTAAGAGCATTAATGATAACGACTATAGCATGATCTATGGTTATCCTGGTGGCACCAACCGTTACGAGACTTCTTACGGTATTAAACTGGCTACCGATATCAGTAATCCTTCATTGGTAAAACTGCGTGATGTAAGACTTAAATATATGCTTACCGAAATGAAGAAAGATCCTGCTACCAAATTGCAGTTAGCCTCTTCTTATGCTGGCATTGCTAACTACTGGAAGTTCTTTGATGGCGAAACAAAAGAGCTTTTAAAGTATGATTTACTGGGACAAAAACAAAAGTCCGAAGCGCAGTTTATAGATTGGGCAAAGGGTAAAGCTGAATACGAAAATATCTTCTCTGATTATGCAAAGAACTATACCGAATGGACTCCATTTGCAAAGCATAGTGTATACCTAAGAGAAGGTATTCTTGGATCACCTTTAATGGCTTATGTTGCTCAATGGTCTGCCATAGAAAAGCTGTTGAAAAAACAAGCTTCTAAAGAAGATATGGCTAAGGCTATTAAACAATTAGAAGATAGCAGAAAAGACTTTTTAAAGAACGAAAACAAAGCTAGCGATAAGAATATTCTTGCTTCAGTTGTAATGTTGTTCTATACCGATATTGCTAAAGAACAATTACCAAAAGGATTCTATGAAGATTTGTTTAAAACATATTCCAACATAGACGAGAATCCTTACAAATCTTTTGCCAGCGATGTTTTCAGCAACACTATGGCATTCGATGAAACTAAATGGAATGCGTTTATCAAGAACCCTACTTTAGAAGTATTACAGAAAGATGCTGCCTTTAAAGCTGCTTCAGCATTTGTAACAAACTACAGCGAAAACTATTCCAAAAAGAGTGCTGCATTTATAGATAAGAATAATGATCTTGGAAGAATGTTCCTGAAGGGTTTAATGCAAATGAATCCCGACAAAATGAACAACACTTATCCTGATGCAAACTTTACCATGCGTACTTCTTATGGTAATGTAAAAAGCTACAAACCTAAAGATGCAATTACCTGCGATTATGTGTGTACTATGAGTGGTTTAATGGCAAAGTATGTACCAGGAGATTATGAGTTTGATTTGCCTGCAAAATTCATTGAATTATATAACAAGAAAGACTTTGGTCAGTATGCTGATAAGAAGTATAATGATGTAGTGGTTACGTTTATTACTACCAATGATATTACCGGAGGAAACTCAGGTTCGCCAGTACTGGATGCAAAAGGAAACCTTATAGGCCTTGCGTTTGATGGTAACTACGAATCATTAAACCATAAATTATCTTTCGATAAAGATCTAAACAGAACAATCTGTGTAGATGTTCGTTATGTACTTTGGTGTATAGAAAAATTAGGGGGTGCAAAACATATTGTAGATGAGCTGAATATTGTAAAATAATAAGCTTTAAAATATATCTTGTAAAAAGAGCGGCTGTAAAATCTACATCCGCTCTTTTTATATAGTAAATATTGCAATAAATTTCATCCCAATCACTTTATACCCTTCTTGAAGCATAAGTAAATTAAATAAATTAATGGCTAAATTATTTATATACAATTATACTGATTAACAACTATTTAATTTTTCAAGGATGTTATAACATTATTTTTAATAATAAAGCACTCTATTAACAGTAACATCAAAGGTTATTAGTATATTTGAACGTCATATTTAAAACGTCCGAGTTACTTTTAATTTAAAATACAATGGACTCCAATGTTTCCCATATAAGAGGGAGAATAACTGATGCTTTACAAATTGGAATAGTCATTTTCCTTTTTCCTACTTTATTCTTTTCACTTTTACGATCAAAAGAGACGGGTTGGCAATGGCTTTATCTCGTTCATATTACTTTTACCATATTAGTATTCTTAATATTCTATAATAGTAAG
>CAIVPM010000166.1 GCA_903907815.1 uncultured Chitinophagaceae bacterium
ACGCAAGCAATTGCTTGCGTTTTAGGTTATAGAAATTTATTATGGAATTGCTGTTTTAATTGCTTGATTTAAGAACATTTACCCCAGACTTATTTAATAAGGTAGCTTAATAATAAAAGTAGTTCCAACGTTTAACTTTGAATCTAGAGAAATTTCAGCGTTGTGTAAATCAAGAATCTTTTTTACAATACTCAGTCCCATACCAGTACCTGCTATACCTTGCGTATTGGAGCCACGGTTAAAAGGTTTGAACAATTGTGGAATCTCATTTTCTTTAATACCTATACCGTAATCCTTAATGGTAATATCTACATATTTTGGGTGATAGGTAACAGCAATTTCAGGTTCTTTTTTACCAAGAGAATATTTGTAAGCATTGGAAATTAAATTCTGAAATACATGGTCTATCAACACTTTGTCAATATGAACTGTTTTAGGCTTGTTGTGATGTTTAAGTTGAATACGCCTTTCATCTTTTTGCAATAAGTTGAAACGTTCTACAATATTTACAATCAAAATAAAAATATCTGTCTTTTCTTTATTTAATACCAGAATATTATTATTAGCTTTTTCCAGAATCAAAGTATCATTCATCAATTGAAGCATCCGGTCCACTTCACTATCTATTCTTCCTAAAAATTTGTTGTGCAATTGTTGGCTATTGCCTTTAATATTATTCTTCACATCATTTAGTAATATTTCAATATTATTTTTAATGATGGCTAATGGCGTTTTAAATTCATGGGAACTGGTAGCTATAAACTCTGTTTTTAGCCTATTTAACTCCCGTTCTTTTTCTAATGTCTGTTCTATTTGATCTTGAGTCTTTTTTCTACTGTCTATATTTCTGGCAACAGCAATTATATATTTTGTGTTGTTAAAGTCATCTTTAATAAGTTTGGAATAAGATTCATACCAGGAGACTGTTCCATCCATATTCAAATGTTTACGTTCCATTTGATTTTCTCCATTGTTAATTATGTTGTTTAGTATTTGTTTTTTTTCTTCCTCTGAAACTATAGAAAAAGCATTAACTCTTTTAATTTCTTCAAAGCTACTGTAGCCTCTGTTTTTTAAAGTAGACGGAGTAGCATACAAATAATTTCCATCAAAGTCGAACATAGTAATTTCGTCGTTGATATTATTGGTAATAAGTTCTAAGTGTTTTTCATATTTCTTTTTTTCTTCAATATTTCTGGATACGGTTAATATATATTCTTTATTATATATTTCATCTTTGATTAAAGTAAGATTAGATTCATACCAGGTAATAGTACCGTCTTTTTTGATAAATTTTCTTTCATGATTAAAAGTGCCAAATTGTTTTAAACTGAATAACATTTTATCTAAAGTTTCTTTTGGAATAATCTGAAAGGCATTGGTTTGTTGAAGTTCTTCTATATTTTTATGTCCTCTACTTTTTAAAACAGAAGGAGAAGCGTATATATAGTTGCCGTTGAAATCGAACATAGTAATTTCATCTTGAATATTATTGGTTATTAATTCAAGCATTTTTTCTGTTTTCCTTTCTTGTTCTATATTTCTTGCTACAGTAAGAAGGTATTCTTTGTTATGTGTATTATCAACAATAATTTTACTGTGACCACTATACAGTTGATATTCACCAGATTTTAGCTTTACACGATATTCAAAATCCAACGTTTTGTCACCATCATTTATGTGTTTCCATATTTTATTATAATCATCAGGATGAACAGTGCCAATAGTTTTACTTTCTTTTAATTCTTGTAAATTATCAAAACCTCTATTTGTAATTAATGAAGGAGAGGCAAAAGCATAATCATCATTAATATCAACTAATGATATTTCATCTCTTACATTGTTCAGAATTAGTTTTAATTGATTTTCACTTTCTACTTCTTTTGTTATATCAAGTAGTGTTCCTGCAGTACCTTGTGTTTCGTTATTATGATCAATAATTAATGTTGCATATACTCTAATCCATTTAACTTCTTTATTCTTAGTTACGTATCGGATTTGATGATTACAGTATGTTTTTTCTCTATTAATTAAAGGTAAAAATAAATCCCAGTTTCTTTGAACGTCATCGGGATGCAGGTAATTGAAAAACAAGGTATTGATTGATTCTTCAACACTATACTCCATTGTTTTCTCCCAGGCTTTATTAAGAAACGTCCATTTCCCTTCATTGTCTGTTTGGAATATTATTTCTGCTAGGCTATTGAATACAATATTTGTTTTCTCGGTTTGCTTTCTTAAAGTATTTACCAGTTCAAAAGTATCTTCAATGGTATTTTGATATTGCTCGGTAATTCCTAAAACATCTGTTACACAATCTGATACGGAGAAATCAGAAAAATTAAGACCTAGTTGCTTAAGATTAGCGGTATTTAATACCCAGGGCGAACCTAAGAAATAGATAGCCTTTTCGGTAGCTTCATATTTTAATTCACCTCTTAATACTAAATCTGGCAAATCAGAACTTTGTAATATGATTAGTTGTTTTTCGTAATGCTTAAGTACATCAAAATTATGAATACTTACAGATGGTCTTACTACAATAAAGTGTTGGTGGAAATTTTTATTATCTACCGAATTTAGTATTTTTCTTAAACTTTTTCCAATCTCTTTAATGGAATTGTCGTCACCAATTTTTATATAAAAAGGAAAAATATCCTCTATAAACCGCCCTATAGAACTAATCATAGTCAGTGTTTTTCGGTTAATTGGCTATTGTAATATTTAAAGTAGATAGTATTGAAATAAAAATAATTATAAGTTTAAAATATTAGATTACTCTTTATTGTTCCTATTTACTAATGGACTGTTTCCAAAGTGTTTTTTATAGGTAGTACAGAAATAGGAAGTAGATTTAAAACCTGCAGCATAAGCAATACTATTAATGGTCATATTAGAATTTCTTAGCATTAAATCTGCACGTTCCAGTCTTTTACTAAGAATAAAAGCAACAGGAGTAGTTTTATATATTTTTTTCACTACACTCTCCAAACGAGCATATCCTACAGAAAGCTTAACAACTAATTCCGGCACAGTAATATCAATATTATCGGCAATTATTTTTGAAACCAGGGCAGAGAACTCATTAGCTAACTTTTGATCTGGATCTAATGTGGAAATATGTCCAGCTATAGACTCTCTATCAGAATATTTGCTAATGTTTTTACTAAGGTTTACTAAACTGTTTACCTTTAAAATCAGTTCCTCCGATTTGAAAGGTTTTACCAGATAGTCATTAGCGCCTAAAGCTAATCCTTGTTCTATTTTGTCTGGGAATGACATTGCTGAAATAAGAATAACTGGTATATGTGCAACTCTTAAGTCGGTTTTTAGTTTTGTAAGTAAGGTAAATCCATCAAGATAAGGGCTAAGCATAATATCCAATACAATAGCATCTGGCTTCAAACTATATACAACTTCTAGAGCAGCCTCGCCGCTATTTTCAACATGTACATCAATATTGCTGGATCTTAACAACATAGCAAGACCTTCGCTATACATTTCATTGTCTTCGATTAGTAATAATTTAATTGGAGAAAGAACATTACCTTTTACACGTTCAAGGTTCTCTAAATTAGATAAATTTTTAGTAGCCATTTTTTTCATTTTATTTTAATAAAGTAAGCAACGAATGCCAAAGGTGGATGAAACGGATATTGATTCAT
>CAIVPM010000167.1 GCA_903907815.1 uncultured Chitinophagaceae bacterium
GTGTAACTCCTTTGACTCAAAAGCAAATGGATTACTACACTAAAATGTACTTTTCCTTCATGAAAGTGGAGTTTGTTACTATCATAGTTGATAGCGAAGGTAAACTTGCAGCTTTTGGTATTACAATGCCTTCTCTTTCTAAAGCCTTGCAGAAGAATAAAGGAAAATTACTTCCTTTTGGGTTTATTCCATTATTGCAGGCTATGAAGAAGAATAATATGGCCGACCTATTGATGGTTGCTATCAGAAAAGATCTTCAGGGTAAAGGCGTTAATGCAATGTTGATGAAGGAAACCTATGATGCTTATGTAAAGTTTGGTATAGATACAGTAGAATCAAACCACGAACTGGAAGATAACACCAAAGTACAAAGCATGTGGGCAACCGATTTTACTGCTGTTCAGCATAAACGTCGTAGATGTTTCATTAAACATTTCTAAGCAATTCATTTATAAACTATGAAACCGAATGTTCTCATAACTGGTGCGAGTGGTTTTATAGGTAGTCACCTGATAGAAGAAGCGCTATCTCAAGGTTATAATGTATTTGCTGCTGTGAGACCAAGCAGTAAAGTTTCTTTTCCTACTAATACAAATATTAAAGTTATTTATCTGGAGTATCAGGATAAAGATGCTTTAACTAATCAACTTACTATATTAAAAGAAAAGTACGGTAGGTTTAATTATATAATTCATAATGCTGGCACTACAAGAGCCAATACGGTTGAAGAATTTAATATTGTAAACAACCTCCTCCCCCAACAATTTATACAATCTTTACAGTCCGCCGATAATATACCTGATAAGTTTTTATTGATAAGTTCAATGGCTGCTTTTGGCCCAGGAGACCCTAAAAGTATGTCTCCTATTACTATAAACCAGGATAAAAAACCTATCAGTGAATATGGGTTGAGTAAAAAGAATATTTCTGAGTATTTACAACAACAAACAATTGTTCCCTACACAATAGTATATCCTACAGCAGTATACGGCCCAAGAGATAAAGATTTTATAGAGCTGGTAAAATTGATTAATTCTGGTATAGAACCTTATCTTGGATTGTATAAACAGATGCTTTCAATGGTTTATGTTAAAGATCTTGCGTTTGCTGTAGTTAGTTTACTAAATAAAGCGGCTAATAAAACGGAATATATAGTAAGTGACACTTATAATTACAACAAGAAAGACTTAGGGAAAATAATTAAACAAATTCTTGGTAAGAAGACCTTTAAAATTTCAATACCCGTCACACCTATATTAGGTATTGCAAAACTGGTAGAATTTATCTACAAAATTATTGCTCCAAAAAAGATGCCCTTACTGACAAGGGAAAAAATTAATGAAATTAGTTGCCCAAACTGGAGTTGCGAAGCCTATGAAGTTTGGAATACTATTGGTACCAAACCCGTTTATAACTTGCAATCTGGTTTAGAAAACAGTATTGCATGGTATAAAGAGAATGGGTTTTTGTAAGTAAATCCCCTTCATTAAACTATTATATTTTAATGAAAGTTTAAGCTGAAGTGATTGGGATTATTTTTTAATTTGCTATATACATAATCAACATCTATAACAATATGGAAAAAAAGAACTGGCACGAAACCCATAAGGAAACTATGAGTTTTGGCGATAGAATTGCCGACTCTGTAGCTAATGGAATGGGATCCTGGAGCTTTATTATATGGCAAAGTATTATAGTAGTTCTATGGATGATATTAAATGTCATTGGTTTTATAAGACATTGGGACGAGTATCCATTTATCTTGCTTAATTTAATATTTTCTACACAAGCGGCTTATGCAGCACCTATCATTATGATGTCGCAAAACAGACAAAATGAAAGAGATAGAATTCAGGCTGCAAATGATTATAAAACTAATCTGGAAGCTAAAAAAGAAATAGAAGAACTTCAATTACAACTTAGTAAACTTGAACTGGAGAAATTAGACAGAATTCTTGCTTTACTGGAAGCACAGAATAAAGCTATTTAAGTTTAGTAATTTTCAAAATACGATTTACCAACACAATATACCATTAGCATAATGCATAGTAGTATATTGTGTTTTTGCTATTATATTGATTTTTATTCAGTACGTAAGAAGTACATTCAAAGTTGAACCGAGAATTTGCATTAGGAATTCTATTCCAAGCTCCAAATGCTTCAAACACAAGCGTTTGCTTGATTTTTTACTGTTACCATAATTCACTATGCTTTCCAGTAAAAAATCTGCTCAAC
>CAIVPM010000168.1 GCA_903907815.1 uncultured Chitinophagaceae bacterium
GATCTAGGAGAACAAGTTACAGGTTGCTGGTTTCTTGTTACTAGTAACTGGAAACTTGTAACTTGTATTCTGTATTAGCGTTCAGCGTTTTGCGTTCAGCTTTATTCCTCCTGGCCTCTCACATCGGCACCTTCACCACATTCGTTGTTCCTTCTCCTAATGCAGATATTTGCTGTATAGTTCCATTTAAAGCAGTAATTCTTTCGCGCATACCCAATAAACCATGATGAAGCTTAGTATCTACTTTATCTATCTCGAATCCAATCCCATTATCTTGAATTATTAAATTCAGCATACCATCCACTATGTTTATATCAATGGTTACTACACTGGCATTTGCATAACGCAAAATATTGGTAGTGCATTCCTGATATATTCTGTAAATAGCCAGACATGTATTGGTTACTCTAGCAAATACAGGTACACCTTCTATTAAATTTGTTCTCAGTATAACTTCAATATTGTTTGACGATAGAAAGTTTTTACTATGCCATCTTATAGTACCTAAAAGCCCAATATCTTCCAGCATTTGTGGGTACAATGAGTTGTATAAACTTCTAGTAGCTGTAATTGTATTAGTGGTTATATTATCAATTTCATCCAGTTTTTTTAATAGTGTAGTTGTATCATCTTCAATATGTTTTTTTTAGCCAGGAGATACCTAGTTTCATACCAGTAAGATTTTGTCCCAGTTCATCATGAACTTCTTTAGCAATATTCTTTCGTTCTTCTTCCCTCACTGTAAATAAATGGTTCGTTAAAGAATGTAATTCTGCTTCTTTTTCTTTTAATTCTGTAATGTTTATAGCATTACTTATCATGAATAAAGGCTTATTATTGGTGCCATCATCATAAATAGTAACGGTTTGATAGATGGGAATTATTTTTCCAGTCTTATTTATAATATTATTCCTGCCATTCCATTTACCATTCTTTTTGATTTCGGAAAGTACAGCATTTGCAGCATCGTGGCTTTTAGTTGGTCTTATATCAAAGACAGACATTGTTGTAACATCTTCATCAGGGGCTAATCCAAGTGTTTCTTTGAAAACATTATTCATATAGACATAAGTATTGTCCGACATTTTAGTTATAGCTATTAGTGCTGGGCTTTTTTCTATAATATCAGCCAACAATTTTATTCTATTATCTGCTTTCTTCTTTTGTATAGATAATTTAATTTTTTCTATTCCATATCGAATTGTAGCAATTATTTCTTCAATTAGTGCAACTTCTTTTTCTTTAAAAAAGTTAGTGGTTTCAGAATAAACAGCTAGTACTCCAATTGTTTTTTTATTAATAATAATTGGAAATGTGGCGGAAGATTTTATGCCAGCTTCTTTTGCAGCAGTATGCCATGCTGCAGTATTGGGATCATTTAAAAATTCGTTACAGATATATAGTTTATTTTCTTTTACAGCTCTTGCAGAGGGGCCTTTACCTGTTGGATTGTCATCGAGCGTTATATTAATGTTTTTCACATAAGATAGTGGTGATCCAGCTTTAGCAATAGGGACAATTTTGTTATTTTCTACTTCTCCAATCCATACCAGTTTAATACCTCCTACTATGTTTATAATATTACAAACTTCATCGTACAAGTCTTGCTTAGTAGAAGTGTTTAATAGATAAGTATTGATATGGCTTAATATTTTATTTAAGCTGTTGGTATGTATTAACTCTTCTTCCTTTTCTTTAAGCTTCATTATCTCCATTATACATCCCACTACACGAACAGCATCGCCATTTTCATCCCATTCTGTAACAGAGGCCCTGCTAGTTACCCAAATTATATTTCCCAATTTATGAATGTACCTTGCTTCAATTTCAAAAGGTATTACTCCTTTACTTTCAATGTGACGATTCATCATTTCGGTAGCTTTTACATAATCTTCTTGAACAATTAAATCTCCCAGATTATTGAAATTAGTGTCATCACTCAATTCCTCGTTAGTATATCCCAGTAAATTCTTGAAAGTATTATTTATGCTACCTTTTTCATTCTTATAATTCCAATCCCACAACCCAACTCGGGATTGTTCTAAAACAAGCTTGTATACATTATTGGAATCCATTACATTGGTATTTAAAAGTTAATATTATACGATTGGGTGTAATGTTGCTTATTATACTGTAGAAACCTAATTAATTTTTAAATACGTTAATTATTTAATTATAGTTGAATAATATCGTTTGTTCAAACTGTTAAAGATTAAACAGAAGAAAGGAAAGAAACTGGAAAAGGCTTTATAATGGAAAAGCTTTTAGGAAAGTAATTCAGGAGACAGGAGAGTAAGTTACAGGTTGCTGGTTTCTTGTTACTAGTAACTGGTATTCTGTATTAGCGTAAAGCGTTTTATATTATGCAAATTTCCTTGTATTCTCCTGACTCCTATATTCTAACTCCTATCTCCTTGAATTATAGTAGTTTTTCTTTTCTAGACATTAGTTTTTGCATTCCACTATCTTTACGCAAATAGTATAATGAAACATATAGCAGAAGCACATAGATATATTGACAATGCAAAAGAAATTCTGCGGGAAAAGGCACATAAAGATGACAAGTATTATCAAGATTCAAAATATGTAAGAATGGCAGGTAATACTGCTTACAGCGGATTATTGATAGCTTTAGATGAATTGCTAGGAGCTAAAAGAAGAGGAAGAAAGAGTGTAGAATGGTATAAGGAAGAACTTTCTAAAATTGATAAAAAAATACTTAACAGTTTTAATATTGCTTATGAAGCACTACATTTAGTAATGGGTTATGATGGTGTACTAAGTGCAAAGATTGCTGCTGTAGGATTAGAAGAAGCAGAAACCATAATAAATTGGGTAGAAACCAAACAGGAAGCTAATTGATAATTAATAATTGATAACGCCTCGAAGCAATTTCGGGGCGTTTTTATATTATGCAATTTCCTTGAATTCTCCTGACTCCTATATTCTAACTCCTATCTCCTTGTATTATAGTAGTTTTTCTTTTTCTAGTCTTTATATATTCATTTTCAAATTTTCAAATTGTATTTCTCCTGACTCCTATATTCTGTCTCCTATCTCCTATATTTTATCTTCTATCTCCTAAAGCATGATATCTATCATATTTATATTCAAATCTATACTGCACTTTTGCAACAACCGAGGCGCCTGCAAAGTACCCAAAACATTTAAAAACCTGGTTCTGACAGAAGCGGTATTGTAGATATTCCTGTTGCTTATTGTAAATAGTAAGTATCAGGACAAATTGCTTTTGTATGACCAATAAAATAATAATCCTGATTATAGATGATGATGCCGATGAAGCACTGTTGCTTGCAACAGTATTGTACTTAAACAATTATTCACCCTACATAATACCCACCATTTTTGCAGAAGCTATAAAAGCTATAGAACATCATTTCCCCGATATTATTATTCTTAGTATGAACCATGCCAGAGAAGATATTATTGGATTGAAAATTGCCACCCATATTCACCATACCTATTCTATACCAGTACTATTGCAAGTAGAGTTTCATTACAAAGAAGATCTGCAGCAATATATTGATACGCTGCCCTATTCCTGTATCTTAAAACCTAAGGATAATAACTTTGATCAGCTATTAAATACCTTACAGTTTTCGGTGCCACATATTGTAGGAAAGCTTTGCAAATACAAAGCTAAAATATTAAGGGTAACCCGAATGGAAATAGACTCTAAAGGTGAGCCGGTGAGTATTGAAGGCTTAGAACATTTGTTTGAAGATAAAGAAATAAAACTTTGTGATGTACTGTATTTTAAAGCAGGCAATGCTTATTTTAAAAATTGTGTATTGCTGAGGCTACAAAGCGATAAAAACCATTACTATGCATTCAGAGGGACTTTAGCACAATGCTTACTTTGGTTGAATAATAAATTGTTTACCCATATAAATGGTTCATATATAGTTAGCAACGAAAAAATTACGGCCAGCAATTTGCCCACCAGTGTTACTATAGACGATATAATAATTCCCGTAAGCAGAAACTATATAGCATATATTAATAAGGTAATTAAAGAACGCCTTTTTAAAGCGTAATTATATTAAAGAACCCCTTGAAAAACGTTTTTTTCTTCCTTTTTTATGCAACATATCCCGAAATCCCTGCAACATATCCCAGTTATTCTTCCTAATCAACTACATGAACAACATTTGCGCTCTCGTTCAAATCAAACAAAAGCAATTGTTGTAGCGAATGAGGGTAGTTCTTAAAAATATTGGTTGGTAGTAGAAAAGTATCTGAAAGTTGGAATAGATTTCATTTAATATTTAGCAGAAAAGAGATAAGATAAAGTCTAAATGCTGTTGATTTTATCATTAATCATCTGAAATTAATTCTAATGTTTAGGAATTAATATTTATTACTCGTAAAATAATTCCTGCTATAAGTGAATAATACTACAGTATACGGATAATAAATTTTAATATCCGTATTTATGATCCTAATATCTGTACTGTATTGCATCATTCCCACATAGTGGAGTATAAAAGGGGATAGCAAGTTTTATTTTCTGTATATTATGAAATAAATCGAGGCTGTTTTAGTTTAATTCACCGATATCTGGATAATATATATGTGTAAAATACTTTTATTTTTCTTGATAATCTACTTCAACCAATGTAATAGCGTAAATAAATAGATAAATTAGATTGATAATTATAAAACAAAATTAGTATGAAAAAGAGTCCTTATCTGCCTGCAGGAAATGCTCAAAAAGGGATTTGGTTAAGCAACTTTAGAATAAAACTAACGCCAGCTTTAGCTACAAAGTTAGGAGTGTCTACGGAAGAGTTAGTAGTATTGACAGACGACACAGAAGGATACAACTATTGTTTGATTTTGACTGCAGCTTCAAAAACATTTGAGCATCAGTGTGTAACATTTCAACAATCATTAAAAAATCCACCGGATGGCAAAATTGCAATTTCAATACCTGTAATGGGTCCAATTGGAGTTGCTCCTAAGCCTGTTGCTTCGGGTATTTTTACCAGAGTTTCAATTTTAGTTAAGAAAATTAAACTGAGTACTAATTGTACTGAAGATGTAAGTCGTACATTAGGAATTATAGGGGCTGAGCCTGAATCGAAATCGGCGCTGGATTCCGTAATGCCTATCTTGACTGGAAAGATGGTTGCAGGTAGTGCTCAAATAAAATATATAAAAGGCACTAATGATGGTATAAGATTAGAATGTAAAAGAGGAAATGAAACTGAGTTTTCATTTCTTGACAAAATCAATAAACCAATTTATGCTGATAAACGTCCAAACTTAATTACTGGCAAACCAGAAACAAGGGAATACCGTTCCTGGTTCTTTGTAGGGGATGAAGTGGTAGGACAAGTGAGTGCTGTAATTACCGTAACTGTAACAGGATAAAACAAACATTATGAGCACGTATACCTGTATTAAATGTAGAGTAGTAGTTTCCGGTCTTAGCGAAACACCTTGCGGAACATATTTAAGTCCATGCAAAAAAACAGAAGGAAACCATGTATGGATCAGAATTACGCAAATGGCAACCAGACTGAAACGAAGGAAAAGATAGCGTACTATTTATGAATAAATACCATACCATGAAAGCAGTAAACTATATAGTAAAAATTTCAATCATCTTGTTAGGCATTTTGCTGATAATAGTCTCTGTTCAGATAGTGCAGACTTTGTTGAGTATGGTATGAGTATTTTACTATTTGCTGAGTATTTAAGGAATTGATAATGTATGAGTTCATGATTTTAGTTGACGTTTTTTAATTATTTAATTTCTGATAAAAAACGTTTAAGTTAAAACATAAATGGTATAAAGAATAAAAGAGTTAGAGGGTATTGAAAACTAAACTTAAATGAAAAATTCACCTGAAAAATACAAATTGTTAATCGGCAATATTGGCAATTTGTTGCTTGAGGGAAGAATGCAAGCGGCCAGAACGGTCAATACCATACTGGTACTCACCTACTGGAAAATAGGGCAACATATAGTAGAGTTTGAACAGGAAGGAAAAGAAAAGGCCGGGTATGGTACACAGCTTTTTGAACGACTATCCAAAGACCTTACTACCTTGTATGGTAAAGGGTTTGGACGTTCTAATCTGGTATATATGCGCAAATTATACCTTAGTTTTCAAATATGTGGGACACTGTCCCACATATTGACATGGAGCCATTATTTTGAAATATTAAAGTCAGATAGTAAAGTATAAAAGGGTATAGATAATTCAGGAATAATAATGTATAATTAAGTAGTGTTGGTAAGATACCAAACTACAGAAATGTTCTAAATAAAGTCCAGCTGCACTTTTATAAAAACAGCTTCGAGAAGCCGAAAACGGAAAAGAGTAGGCAACTAAAAATTGTTTTTATGAAAAAGTTTTACAGTGTTTTAAAGTCAACAGTTGTATACAGCATTGCTATGGTAGTAACGTTTTTACTGCTTTCAACTATTGCAAACGCACAAACGGTAACCACCTTTGTAGATGCTACTTCGGGATTATCTATGCCTCGAGGTCTTGCCTTTGATGCCTCGGGTAACTTATATGTGGCTAATTATGGAAATTTTACCATCAACATGGTAACACCTGCAGGTGCTGTTTCTACCTTTGCTGGTGCGGATAAGGGATTAGGGAACATTACTAGTCTTGTATTTGATGGTTCGGGCAACCTGTATGTGGTAAATGTTAGTGGAGACATCTACAAAGTAACTCCTGCTGGAGTAGTTACTAACTTAGTAAATAACAATAGCGGTTTATCGCAACCTTGGGGTCTTGCCGTTGATGCCTCCGGTAATCTGTATGTGGCTAATAGTGGTAATAATACTATTGACAAGGTAACACCTACAGGTGTGGTGTCCACCTTTGTTAGTTCGAGTTCGGGACTAAATATACCTTGGGGTCTTGCCTTTGACGGTTCGGGCAACCTATTTGTGGCTAATTATGGCAATAGCACCCTTAGCGAGGTAACCCCTGCCGGTGCAGTGTCCACTTTTGTCAGTTCAGGTTTATCAGGTCCTGAAAGTATTTCCTTTGATGGTTCGGGCAACCTGTTTGTGGCTAATGCTAGTAATAGTTCTGTCAGCAAAGTAACCCTTGCCGGTGCAGTATCCATGTATGTTAATTCGGGTTTATCAAATCCACGTGGTCTTGTCATTGATGGTTCGGGTAACATTTATGTGACAAATAGTAACATCATCAGCAAGATAACGCCTGCCACTACTGCACCTATTATTATCGGTTTTACTCCAGCTTCAACAGGTTCAGGTTCAATTGTTACTATTTCCGGTATAGGCTTTACTGGTGCTACTGCAGTGAGCTTTGGTGGAATATCAGCTTACTCATATAATGTTGTAAATGATAGCACTATTACTGCTACGCTAAGATGGCAGGGGGCAAGTGGTATTGTAAAAGTTACTACAACATCAGGTACGGCAACAAAAGCAGGTTTTGTATTTATTCCAGCAATCAATGTAGATACAACTATCAATAGTTGCGGACCTGTAACTGTTTTTGGAATTAAATTTAATTCATCTGTAAGTATAGGAACACATGCACTAAGAAGCTATTCTGGCTATGATAGTATTATGTATATTTTTCATGTCAATGTTTATTATCCTACTACCTCTACCACTAATACTACCATTAATGCAAGTCAATTGCCTTATAGCTGGAATGGATTAACCTTTAATGCTGCTGGTTCTCAAACAGCGCATTTAACCAATGCAGCAGGTTGCGATAGTGCAGCTACATTGAACTTAACGGTTAATGTTCCATCAATTCTTATCACTGTAAATAATACCATCGATCCATCAATTCAACAAGGAGTACCTTTCAACTATACCATTACAGGACTTGATAATGGAGGAAACGTAATGAATGAAATGTGGATAGATGTAGATTCCAATGGCATCATTAATCCTGCTATTGATTTACTCTTTGTATCCTTCACTCAAACCGATGGACAACAAAGTAATCAAGGTCCTGGCGATGAAGATGGAATTGCCAATGGAACAATTACAACAGGTATAAATGGATTATATTTTCCTGTAGGTCATTACATTTTTAAAACAGCTACCAGTATAAACACATCCTTTGCAACATTTGTTATTACGCCATTAACTGCTACTACTTTTTCCGTTTCCGGTACCGTAACCAAAGGGGGCGTAGGAGTAGGCAATATAGTAGTAGAATTGTGGTCGCAGAATGCGCAGATATTCGAGGTTACCAACGCTGCTGGTTACTATATAATCAATACTAATGTAAGTGCTGGTACTGTTGTAGAACTAAGTGTTCCAAACGATGGAAGCTTTAATAGCACTGCACTTGGGGGCTTAATAGTTACACCTAATAAATATGCAGGCCCTATAACCGCCAGTATGACCGGTGCAGATTTTGTAATAGCATCCGGTAAAATTATCATGGGAAGGGTTATAGATGCGCAAGGCAATCCTATTGCTGGTATAGAAGTAAATGCAAGCATCCAGAACCAGAATGGCAATGGCTACCATGCAACAACTGATGGTAATGGTATGTATATGCTATCGGTACAATCAGGAGATTATCAGGTGATATTTGGTAGTTACAATTCTCCAAAGGGATATCTTCTTACCGTTTACAATCAGCAATATAGTAATGGGAATAGCAATTTAGTACATGTATTATCCAATACAGATACTATAAAAAATATTGATGCTACCTTGTTTAAAGGAGCTTTAATTACTGGAGCAATGAAGAATAATGGCAGTCCTGTTCAGGGAAATATTACTGTGTTTAATTATAATAATCCATCAGGTCCAGTATATCAGTCTGGTTATGATGGTAGCGCTGGGCTTTATTATTTATATGTTTTGCCAGGAACCTATTCCATCTATTTTCAACAGAACAATTCTGGTCCAAGCGCTGGTGTGTATTACAATCAAACAAGTGCCCGACCCGGTACTGCTATTAACGTAAATAATATAAGTGATACTATCAGGAATATTGATGTAGATTTTGGAACAGTACCTCCTTGCATAAGCACTTCTTCTGTTTCCAACATTAGTATCTGTCAGAATCAATTACCATTTAACTGGAATGGACAGAATTTTAATGGTAATGGCACCTACAATATGCACATGACAAATGCTGCAGGTTGTGATAGTAGTCTTACTTTAAATCTTACCACAAAGGTCAGTAGTAGTTCTTATACCAGTATTAGTATCTGTCCTTCCGCTTTACCTTATTCATGGAATGGAATTACTTTTTATGCAGCCAGTATGCAAACTGCACACATTACCAATGTAGCGGGTTGCGACAGTGCAGCTACTTTAAATTTAACTATCAAATCTGGTAGCGCATCTACCACCAATACCAGTATCTGTAATAGTGCATTGCCATATTACTGGAATGGATTAACTTTTTATACTGCAGGTGCTCAATTGGTTCATCTTACCAGTGCAGCAGGATGTGATAGTGCAGCTACATTAAATTTAACCGTCAATACAGGAAGTGTATCTACTATTAATACAACCATCATTGCAAGTCAATTGCCGTATAGCTGGAATAATTTAACCTTTAATGCTGCTGGTTCTCAAACAGCGCATTTAATCAATGCAGCAGGTTGTGATAGTGCAGCTACCTTAAATTTAACGCTCAATACTGGCATTACCGGCAATGGTTTAAGTTTTGATGGTGTAAATGATAATGTAAGTATAGGAAATCCAGCTGCTTTACAGATTGATTCTACTGGTTCATTTACTATTGAGGTATGGTTAAATCCTAATACAGCAAATTCCAGCAGCTGGAATGCCGTTATTGATAAATCTTATTATGGTAGTCAAAAGGGTTTCTTAATTTATAATGGAGGAGGAACTTTGATTGTAGCAAATGTTAACGGATTCGCCACTGTTGGTAGTACGTCCTTACCATACAATGTATGGACACATATTGCGGTTAGTTATAATAATGGTTCCTGGAAATTGTATAAGAATGGTATTTTAAAAAGTACCACTACTAATAAATTTTACAAGGATGCAAGTTCACCTGTTACAATTGGCATGAGAACTGCTAATACAGGTATTGGGCAAACAGATGCTTATGCTGGCCTTATGGATGAAGTAAGATTCTGGAATATAGAAAAAACGGCTGCTGCTATCCAAAGTGATATGAATTGTGATGTAGCACAGCAAGCTGGTTTAGTAGCCTATTATCGTTTTGATCAAGGTACTGCCAGCGGAACTAATACAGGCTTAAACTATGCTAATGATTATAGTGGTAATGGTAACTGTGGTACATTAAACAATTTTGCATTGAGTGGTGCTACCTCCAACTGGGTAACGGGCAATATCAGCAGTTGCAACAGTATTAATGTAAATTGTGCACCAAATTATGTATGGACAGGTGCTACTTCTACCAACTGGAGTGTAGCTTCCAACTGGAGCAACAATGTATTGCCAACAGCAGGGGTAACGGTTAATATACCTTCTGCTCCTACCAATCAACCTGTTTTAAGTACGGATATTAGCGTTGATGGAATGATATTAAATGGCACGGTTTCTTTCAATGGAAATACTTTTACTATTACAGGGGCTGTATCGGGTACAGGTACCATTAACGGTTCTGCTACTTCTTCATTGGTGGTTAATTCCAGCAGTACCAATACTATTAATTTTGGTACAACTGCTACCGATAGTTTATTAGCCAACCTTACCATTAGCGGTGCAGGAACGGTAACTATAGGTACGGGTGTTGGTATTACTAATTTACTAACAGTAAGTAGTGGTATACTGAATACGAATAATCATCTTACTTTAAAGAGTACCTCTATAGCTAACACAGCAGTGGTTGGTGCAGTAGGTGGAACTATTACTGGTAATGTAACGGTAGAAAGATTTATACCTAAAGGACTGCGTACATACAGAGATCTTGCTGCTATAGTTGCCAATGCAGGATCTATTAAGAATAACTGGCAGGAGGGCGGTAATAAGCCTGTTGGTTATGGTATGTATATTACGGGTGTTAAAGGCATTGCTCCAGGTGGAGTAGATGTTACTACAGGACTGGATAAAACAATTTCTGGAAGTACTTCTTTATATACTTATGGTTCGGGCAACTGGCCTTCCGTACTCAATACAAAGAACACAAATCTGGATCCGTTTATAGGTTACAGAGCATTAGTAAGAGGAGATAGAACCTACAACTTATATGCTTTGGATCCTTCCATTATGTCGGGGGCTACTACACTAAGAACTACCGGTAACTTAGTAACTGGAAATGTATTGTATACTACAACAAATGCTACCAGCAGTATATACACTTCAATTGCAGCTAAGCTAATGAATGGAATAGATAACTATAGCTTTGTTGCTAATCCGTATGCTTGCCCTATCAATTGGGAATTAGTAACAGCAAATGCAGGTACACAAAATATTACCAGCAGCTATTGGTATTTCGATCCTACATTTATGTCAAGTGGTTATGCTACTTATGTAACGTATAATGCAACCCCTGGAGTACAGATTAATAGTAATCCTGCTAAGTCGAAACTAGACAAGTATATACAACCAGGAATGGCGTTCTTTATACAGAATAGCAATAGCAGTAATCCTAGCTTGGCTATTACAGAAAGTAATAAAGCGCCTAACAGTACCAGGACTGCGGTATTTAGAACAGAAGCGCCAAACTATATTCATGTTTCATTGTGGAAGAATATTAATGGCGAGAATACCAACATAGATGGTGCAGTAGCAGTGTTCAATAACAACTTTACCAAGGTGATTGGAGGAAAAGATTCTAAGAAACTGATTAATGGTGGAGAGAACATCTTCATTACTCAATCAAACACCAATTTAAGTATTGCTGCATTACCGGTTCCTGATGAAAATGAAGAGATTGTATTAAATCTTAGTCAGGTGGTAATTGGTACAACGTATCAACTTCAAATAGATGTTAATCAGTTTACTACAACAGGAATTGAAGCATTTATTAAAGACAATATGTTGAATAAGGTAGTACCTGCAACAGAAGGAATCAACTTTACGCCTACCAATGATGCTACTACTTATCAGGGAAGATTTAGTATAGTATTCAGGAAAGTAATTATTACTCCTGATTATATAAAAGGTTCTGTCTCTATTTATCCAAATCCTGTTAGCAAAAGTAATTTCACCTTACAGATGAACAACCTTGAAAAGGGGAAATATACACTGAAAATAGTGAATTGTGTAGGTCAGGTACTAATGATGCAAACACTTCTTTGTGAATCAAGCTCAGTAACTAAAACAATTGCTGTAAAACAATTTGATGCAGGTGTTTATACAATACAGGTAACAGGCAAAGGGGTAAGTTATAATACCGAATTAATAATTAATAAATAAGTACACAATGAAAACTGTAAACTATATAGTAAAAGCATCGATAGTATTATTATTCATCCTGGGTGTAATGGTTACTGCACATGCGCAGGTTGGTCCTGGTGGCGGTATTGGTGGCGGTCCTGGTGGTCCAGGATCTGGTGCTCCAGGTACACCCGGCGTTCCGCAGGATAATGCAGTTCCATTCGATGGTGGACTTAGTCTTATTTTACTGGCTGCTGGTGCTGGTGTAGCAAAAAGAAAAAACCTTCTGGTTTCTAAAACCTTATAGGTTTGCTGAATGAATATTACAATATACAATGTCCCCGAAGTTTAAAAGCTTCGGGGACTTGTTTTAAACAGCATTAGTTGGGTGCTGCAACGGTCAAACGGATGGCTTTTATCGTCAGTCCGATAAGGGAAATGTATAAATATGATTATTGCAGATAATATATTTCAGCTTCTTTGTTTCTGCTACCTTTGTAAAAATAGCAAGATGAAACACATAGAGGAAGCTCACCGATATATAAATAATGCTAAAGAGATATTGAGGGAGAAAGCGCATAAAGAAGATGGCTATTATCAGGATAAAAAGTATGTAAAGATGGCTGGGAATACTGCTTATTCTGGTGTATTGGAAGCATTGGATGGATACTTTGGAATAAAGAAAAAAGGAAGAAAAAATGTGGAGTGGTATCAGGAAGAATTAGGGAAGATGGATAGGAAGATATTGACTACCTTTAATTCTGCTTACAATATGCTTCATCTTTTAATGGGTTATGATGGTGAACTTAATGTGAAAGTATGTAAAGCTGGTTTAGAAGAGGCAGAAAAGATAATTCATTGGATTGAAACTAAACAGGAAGAAAATAATTAATATTGATAATATATTACTGAAGAACGCCCCAAAGCAATAGTTTCGGGGCGTTCTTATTTTGGTTATATTCTACCTTTATGCCTAACCCAATATTGTATTTTTTTACTTTTCAAATGTATTCTCCTAACTCCTGTATTCTATCTCCTATCTCCTCTTTTCCTGGGGCGTGCTGACGGGGGGTGGGTTTTACAACGGTCAGACGGTTGGCGCTCACCGTCAGACAGTTAAGGTTGGGTAATGCGCTGCAAGTTCCTAAGCGAGTTTTACTCGTCGTACTCTCCATTTGTTTGTCTCCTAACTCCTGAATTCTATCTCCTATCTCCTCTTTTCCTGGGGCGTGCTGACGGGTTGTAGCTACTGTATGAAGGAAACAGCAATTATAGCTTTAATATTA
>CAIVPM010000169.1 GCA_903907815.1 uncultured Chitinophagaceae bacterium
ATAACAGGCACCTTTACGGTTGTAGTGGTACCTACTCCAAGTTTCGAATTTATAAATACACTACCCTTAATAGAGTGTACTCTTTCGCGCATACCTAATAAACCATGATGTAGCTTAGTATCTACTTTTTCTAGTTCAAATCCTATTCCATTATCTACAATAGTCATCAATATATGGTCATCTTCCAGGTTTATCTCCACTTCTACTTTACTGGCATTGGCATACCGCAAAATATTGGTAAACGTTTCCTGATAAACCCTGAAAAGGACCAGGTTAATACTGCTATCCCCTATATAAGCAGCATCCTCTAAAGTGGACCATATTTCTACATGGATACCTCGGTCTTTTATGTAACTCCTGCTATGCCATCTTATAGCTTCTACCAATCCTACATCTTCCAGCATCTGCGGATAAATAGAATTGTATAAGCGCCTGCTGGTACTAATGGTTTCTGTTGCAATAATCTTTATTTGTTCTGCTCTGTTTAACAACTTTTCCTTATCAAGATCCAGGTGTTTTATTATCCAGGAAATATCAAGACTTAAAGAGGTAAGGTTCTGCCCCAGTTCGTCGTGAATATCTTTGGCTATTTGTTTTCTTTCTTCCTCTCTTACCGCAACCATATGCCTTGATAAACTTAACAATTCTTCATTTAAACTAATCAGCATGGACTCGTTAGCTTTTCTTTCCGAAATATTTACAATAGAAATTGATTTATACCTTGGTTTGTTTTTATCATTTCTATGAAGCTTTTTAATCATAATTGCTGGAAATAAAGAACCATCTCTTCTTTTTACTTCAACTTCTCCCTCCCATTCATCATTTTTTAATAGCTTTGGCATTGCTGTATTTTCAATAATCTCATTTGTTTTAATCGTATGCAAATCTGTTGTAGAAAGTAATTTAACATCTTCATCCAATGCTATATTCAACATTTTTCTTGCAGCATCATTCATAAATATTATCCTGTTATCTATCTCGGATAAAATTATTGCAGCATTTGATTTTTGAATAATATTATTTAGCAAAAATTGTTCTTCCTCCATCGCTCTTTTTGATGTAATATCTTCTTTTACTGATACATAATGCGTAATAATTCCCTCCTCATTATGTACAGGCGATATGGTAGAGGCTTCCCAATAATAATGACCATTCTTTTTCTTATTACAAAAAATTCCCTGCCATGTATTGCCAAAACTAATAGTATCCCATAACTGCTGATATTCCAATTTTGTTGTATACCCACTTCTTAGTATGCTCGGATTTTTACCTATAACCTCTTCTTTGCTATAACCTGTTAATTTTATAAAAGCATTGTTTACATATTCTATTTCTCCTTTAGTATTAGTAATTTCAACAATTGAAGCACTTTGTTCTATAGCTTGATAAAGATTAATATTGATAGATTCAACTTGTTTTCTTTTTGCAACATTGTAAAGTGAATCCAGCGAATAAGAAATATTATTTGCTACAGACTCTAATAAATGTATTTCTTCATCATTAAAGTAATTAAATTCAGTAGCATAAAGATTAATAATATATTTCACCTCTTCTTTTATAATAACTGGAATTGCTATAGCAGATTTAAACCCCCTTTTTAAGGTCCCTTCTTTTACAGGCAAAAGGCTGTTGTCTGCAACAATATTATTATTCCAAAAAGCTTTTTTGCTTCTAAAAGCAATTCCTGCTGGTCCATTGCCAAATGGAATATCCTGCTCGGCTATTTTGGTTTGTGCATACTGAATATAGCCATTTTCTTTACCAGCATAAGAAATGGTTTTTAGGTTACCTGATTCAATGTCTGGCTTAGTTAGCCATACAAATTCGAATCGACCAATTTTTACAGCAATATCTGGAATATTATCCAGTATTTCTTCTCTTGTTTTTGCTCTTAAAACAAGTTCATTTAACCTACTGGCAAATTGATTGGTACGCTTACTTTTCGCTAACGCTTCTTCTGCATTTTTTCTTTCGGTAATATCTTTTTGAATAGATACCCAATGGGTAAACCAACCTGTTTCGTCGGCAATGGGAAATACGGAAATATTAACCCAGAATTCTTCGCCATTTTTTTTATAATTAATCACTTCAATTTCGGAGGGTTGCCATTTTTTTAAAGCTTCTACCATTTTATCCAGCTCCTTTCGCTCGGTCTTTTCTCCCTGAAACATTCTGGGAGTATTACCTATCATTTCCTCGCAGCTATAACCGGTATGGTGAACGGCAGCATCGTTTACAAAAAGTATTTTAGGCCCAGGCTTCAAGTAGGGTTCTGCTTCGGTTATAATTACTACATCATTGGCATTGGCAATTACCGATTCCAGCAATTTTAATTGTTCCTGTTCTTTAATTTCCGCAGTTACATCGCGTGCAATAAAATAGGTATTTTCATTGCTAACAGTAGTATTCCATTCCATCCATTTATAGTCTCCATTCTTACACTTAAATCGATTAATAAAATACTTCGAATTTTCTCCCTTCAGAATATTGTTTCTTTCCTCTGTAGTTTTAATCTTATCGAAGGGATGTATGAGATCAATAAAATTTTTATTAATTAATTCTTCTTCTTCATAGCCTAATAAAGTATTTGCAGCAGGATTTACTTTTACAAAACAAGCATCTTTAATTACGCCCATCAAATCGTTGGATAAATTGTATAGCGTTTCTATTTGTACATCACTATTTGTCCTTTCCGAAATATCTACTACAATATTAGCGCAATAGGTATTGCCATCAGTTCCATTTACCATCCAGGAAAATATTTCTACAGAAAAATGGGTACCATCTTTTTTAACTGCTATAGCTTCTAGTTTTATAGAACCATTATCGTACCTTGTATTTAGTTCCTTTCTTAGGTGATTAATGTTGAACAATTGGTTACTACTTTTCTCAACAACTTCCGATAAAGAATAGCCCAATAAAGTACAAGCTACCGGGTTGGCATTTAAGATACTCCCATTAGGCTGTGTAAGGAAAAAAGCATTTGGCGATTGCTGAAAAAGCTGATTAAATACATCGTTATTAATCATAAAAAACTGTTTATTTTTGTTTAAACGCATTAAAACTAAAAATAAACAGTTTGAATTTACAACTTTTTATAAAATGAGTAATTAAGGTTATATTTAAATATACTTTATTTAATTTTTCTCTCTAATTCTTATGTTAATTAATAAATCAGTCTAATTGAGTAATAATTATTTTAAATTAAAATAAATTGGGAACGATTGCGTATTACGAAATCAATAGAAATTTTAAAATAAAAGGAAATACAAGAAACAGGGAGAAAGTTGGTTGCTAGTTTCTGGTAACTTGTATCCAACTCATTTTTCATATTTAAACTCTAAAAGACCTACTTTCCTACCAGCATTTCTATTTCCATCATAAAGCCTTTTCCAGGTTGGGTTTGTATATTCATTTTACCATCGTAGATACTAAGGCGACTTTTGATGTTTCTAAAGCCAATACCATTTGTTACTGCGTTCATATCCATCCCTTTACCATTATCCTGAATCTTCATCTTTAATACGTTTTCTGCATGGATAGAAATTGTAATATTTACTTCCGTTGCATGGGCATATTTGATAATATTGGTAAACTGCTCCTGCACCATTCTGTACAAAGCAATTTTTTGATCAACACTCAACAAGGTATCCTCATAATTTTCAAAAATGGAGGTGGTTTTAATACTGGCATTGTGCAGCATATCCTTACACAGAAAGTTAAGTTGTTCTTCGAAGTCTTTTGCATTCAAATCGGGCGAAACCAATACATGGGCTAATTTTCTATTCTCGTTTATGGCTTGTTTTATATGGCCAATACTCTCCGTTATCAGCTCATCATCTTTGCCCGGCTTTTTCTTAAGCATAGATAAAACCATGGTGGTACCTACCAGTATCTGGTTTACATTATCGTGCAGTTCTATACCAATAAAATTGCGTTCTTTTTCCTGTGCATCCAATGCAGCTTTTAAAATTCTGGTTTGTTCTTTTATTTGTTTCTTCCTTAATTTATCTTCCAGCAATTTTTTATCGGTAATGTCTTTTACAAAACAACTTACCGATTTATCAGAAGGATAAATAGAACACTGTAACCATTTTTGAAACATTACAGAGTAGCTTTCGAAATTAGCAGATTCTTTAGTAGCTATCGCTTTTAATAATGCCTCATAAATATCTCCATTTTTTGCATCTAGAAAAACATCATAAGGATTTTGGCCTATCAATTCATGGGGGGGACAATTGAATATTCCGGCTGCTATTTTATTTATGTAGATTATTTTAAGATCATTATCCAGCATAAAAAAGGCATCTTTAATTTCCTCTACCAGTTTCTGGTATTGCTCTTCTTTAAACTCCAGTTCTTCTTTAATTACCACTTTCTCGCTAACATCACTGAAGTTGAAAACGATAGCCTGTATGTTCTTATCCTCCAGCCAGTTAATCATAGCTCCTTTTATCCATACAGAATGTCCTTTCTTATGCAGCATTCTAAAAGAAATATCCAAACGAATTCCCGGCTTTGCTTCTACCTTTTCTAAAAGCTCTTTAAAAAGCATTTGGTCTTCTGGATGAATATGATGATAGATACTTTTGTTAGCCTTTTCATTCTCGATACGGCCTAATAAATTTTCACCAGATTTACTTCGGAATATTACTTTATGGTTGGCATCGAACATCATTATATAATCGTTGCCATTTTCCAGCAAAGACCTTAGTCTTAGTTCGTTAGCTGCCAGTTTATCCTGTCCTGTTTTTTCCTCTGTTATATCTCTATAATTACATACTACAGCTTTAATGTCTTTATCATACAACTTATTTACCATCGAACCTGCCACCCACCTATACTCACCAGCTTTATTTAAACACCTTGCCTGAAAATGAACAGGTAAATCTGGCTGTTGAATAACTTCTTGTATCAATTTATAAGTACCATCTATATCATCAGGATGAACTTTATCCGCAACCCCTTCGCCCATTATTTCTTCATCTTTCCATCCGGTAACTTTGCTATTGGAAGGACTACGATAAATTACCCTAAACATATCATCGAACAGGGTAATCACGTCGTTGCTGTTTTCTATTAATGCCCTGAACTTTCTTTCACTAGCTGCCAATTTATCCTGTTGTTGTTTTTTATCGGTAACATCACTGAAGTTACTTACAATAGCATTGACATGTTTATCATCCAGCAAATTGATGGTTAAGCCTTCTACCCAGATAAATCTACAATCTTTAGTCATCATCCTAAAGGAGAAGTCTATATGTACTCCTGGATTATTCAGCACCTTCTGTGAATATGCAGCAACATATTCCACATCATCGGGATGTACTACATTAATTGCGTTTGCACCCATTATATCCTCATCTGTCCAGCCTGTAACTTTAGCGTTGGAGGGGCTTCTATAGATTACCTTAAAATCCTTATCGAACGTAACAATTAAATCACTGCCATTTTCAACTAAAGCCCTGAATTTATTTTCGCTGGCTATCAGTTTTTGCTCTGCAATATGCTTTTCTGTATAATCAATATAATTAATTACAATTGCCTTTACAGTATCATCATGCAACAGATTCAGCAGCGTTCCTTTTAACCACCTGTATTCACCGTTTTTATGTAAAAACCTATATTCAATAGGAATTGGTTTCCCGGGATTTTTTATACACTCACTTTTTAAATATACTTGTAATTCAAGATCATCAGGATGTGTAATAATAGCACCGTCCTTTCCTACTAATTCTTCCACCTCCCATCCGGTAATTTTTGTAGAAGCAGGACTACGGTAAAAGATGGTAAAATTTTCATCCATCATGGAAAAGGCTTCATGGCTATTTACCACTAAAGCTTTAAATCTATTTTCGGATAAGTCGAGTTTAGTTTTATTTAGTTGTACTTTTTCTTCTCTTTTCTTATCTAATTTTATGCTACTGGTTATGTCCTTAATAATAAACAAAGTAGACATTACTTCATTATTATCGTTTTTAATAGCATTTGCAGTTACAGCGCCTTGAAATGGAATATTATTTTTTCTATTTAAATCAAATTCTTCCTGCCACTCGCCCACCTCTTTAAGGTGATTGGCAATAGCACAATATTCCTGTTGGGTAATATTGAATAAGTTTAAATTGATACAATTAGTGCCAATAGTTTCTTTTTTAGTGTAGCCAAACATTATTTCCGCTCCTTTATTCCAACTGATAATTGTATCATATTTATCTTTTGAAAAAATGGCATCCGATGTTTCTTCCAGCAACCTTAAGAGGGTATTTGTTTCCTGCATTGAATTTTTCATAGGTACATATAGAATCATCAAAAAATAAAATAACTTTTTGATTGGGAACAAAAATAATATATAGATCATTTAAATTTAACATGTTAATAAATAAATAATTCAATGAAAAATTTAAATTTTAATTGACTACTTATGAGTGCAATACTGGAAATATTATATTTTAATGTACAAGGAATATAAGGGCAAGGTAAGGAGGAATACAGCTGAACGCAAAACGCTTAATACTAAATGCTAATACAGAATACCAGTTACTAGTAACAAGAGACCAGCATCCTGTAAAAATTCTTCTATATCCTTCTTCCTTGAATAAAACAATAGAATTTATCAGTTAACGTGTTTGGTTTCTACCCAATTTATTATGTCTCTACTTCGTCTAAACCCACAGCTACAATCTTTGCAATCAATAATCCATTGTACCCCATATCCAAATGTAATGTATTATAAACAGTAGAAAAGGGGTTCCCAATTTTCATATCCAATTTGCCTAGTTCTTCCCTAAACAACTCTACTTTTTTTCTTCCTTTTTTCTTAAGCCCAAGCATACCATCAAAGCAACTAAAATACCGGGATAGGCAGTATTACCAGCCTTTTTTCATATTTAGTATCTTGATAGTACCTATATTCTTTATGCGCTTTTTCACAAAAATTTTCTTTTGCATTATCTATGTATCTGTGTGCTTCCTCAATATGTTTCATTTTGTTATTTGAAAAAAGGTAGTGGTATACAAAAATTAAAAACTAAACAATACACTAAGGCAAGCAGGCAATTAGGTTGAATTTTCTTCTCTCCTAGCTCCTTAACAAGAAATAAATGTAATCCTAGTATTATTATTCAATATTTTAAATCAATAATTTACTATTTTAAACAATCAATTAAGATAAGGGGGTTATTTAAATTTTTACTGTATAAAGTTAAATTATAATATATACCTTTGACGACTTTCGATATGCTTATTAAGCCATTTTCAATATTAAACTTAAACAAAAACTAAAAGTCAAAAAAGCATAGTTTTTTAAATATTATAGAAATATTACATACAATGAGATCCAG
>CAIVPM010000170.1 GCA_903907815.1 uncultured Chitinophagaceae bacterium
AGTGCTACCAGTTCATCATGACGACCATTATAAGATCTGTAATACACCAAAACAGTATATTCATTTTCCGTTTCCCAGTAATTCCCATCGGTAATTGATACATCTCCAACAGGAAAAGCAACTTTTTGTGGAGCTGTAGCATAGGTATAGAAATAATATCCTTGTTTTAGTAAAAGCGATTTTTCATAAATACCTTTCTCAGCATTGAACTTCATTTTACCCGAATTACCAAGTTTATTCCCTGTTAAATCGCCCAGTATGTAAACATCTTTATTTGTAAAAGGCTGGTTATTAGGAGGGACAAATGAAAAGTGAACTTTAGCATAATCGGTCTGCCACCATGGATTAATATTTTCAGTTGTATTAATATCATACCAACCATTGTAATCCACCATATAGATATAGCGCATATTAGTCCTTACTCCGTCTGCTCTTAAATATACTTCGTTGGGGTTTGATTCTTTATCTATTTTATCAATACGTTCGCTACTGAATTTATAACTTCTTAAATCAACCCAACGGTAGTCTCTTCCAGCAGGGAAAAGACAATCAACCTCGCTATTATATTCCAGCATAGATTGTCTGATAAAAGAAGGAATAATATTGCTTACTGCATTATCCCAACGGTAGTTCTGCAGAATTACCACCTGTATCTGTTGTTGTGGGTTAATAGGATTCAACGCCATGGTATTTACACTCAATTGTACCTTCTGATGTGTTTTATTTAATTGATTATCATAAGGCTGCTGAACAATGGCTGAGATCATTGCTTTATTGTAATCTACCACAAACATTCTTTTTGTAAAGGCTACCTGAGATGTATCTCCATCCAGAAATACGCGCAACATATAGTTACCACTTTTAGTAGGCATACAGTTCTTATCAGGCAATAATGTCTGGTAATGAATATAACGGGATTGAGTAATAGAGGAAGGTCTGAATTCGTTTAAATGAACTTGTGTAAATCCACTGATATAGTCGAATGTATTTACATCGGCAGGTGTCCAGTCTGCATTACAAAGTTCCAATGAATAATAGTAGTTCTTTGGAGTAGGATCTACATCATCGAAATGAAGTTCCAGTAAATCAGTAGAATTAAGCCTAACAATGGCCATTGACTCCTGATTATTCTGAGAAAACAACTTAGCAGTTCTAATATTTGGTAAGAATACTGCATCGGGGAAACGTTGAGCTGAGGCACAGAGAAATAAAAACAAACAATAAACGGTAAAAACTTTTTTCATATAGTATTTATTGCAACCGATAGAATTACATATCAAATTGATTGTTCCAGCTTGATTTCATGGAAGTAACCTTTGACAGAACATCCATTTCAAGACCCGCTTTATACTTTGCTAATTGTAACGCAACGTCTTCGTTTTGAGTACCAATTATTTGTGCAGCAAGGATACCTGCATTCTTTGCACCATTCAAGGCAACAGTAGCTACAGGAACGCCACCAGGCATCTGTAAAATACTTAAAACGCTATCCCATCCATCAATTGAGTTGGACGATTTAATAGGCACTCCTATTACTGGCAGAATAGTAATAGCTGCAATCATACCAGGAAGATGTGCTGCACCTCCAGCTCCGGCAATAATAACTTGCAATCCTCTTTCTTTTGCTTTCTGGGCATATTCCACCATTCTTGTTGGTGTACGATGTGCTGATACCACTGTTAATTCGAAAGGAATATTAAATTGCGTCAGCATGGCAGCTGCATCCTGCATTACCGGAAGATCGCTATCGCTTCCCATTACAATTCCAATAACTGGCAAAGTATTGTCCATACTAATATTATTATAAATGTATAAGGTCTGTTTTTCTACTATTTAATCTTACAAAAGTCAATATTATTATTATCTAATGATTACTTCCTCGACAGTACCTTTACCCATTGCTTCGTTGATACGTTCAATGATAACAGGTTTCTGATAATGTAATTCATTCTTTAATGGCCCTACATAAGTAGTAATAAAGAGCTTTTTGTTGAAAATTTCTATCTTCTCTGTATATCTTGCTATAGTAGAACCCATAAGTTCTTCCCATACTTTTTCGATCTGTACAGTTTTGATACCATTCTTCAACCGGCTTGTTTCTACAAAAGATTTTATTACATCACCAATATGATACTGTCCCATAGCGCAAATATAAGTGTGAATTACCTTGATTATAAAAGCAAATTATTCCTTAACACTCCATCATTAATACCTTTATATATTATCATTTTTTTACTTTTTAATTTTTACATTTAACTTAAACCATCATCCCCTTACATTTGCGCAAAATTTAGTGTATGAGTAATAGAACATTTACAATGGTAAAACCAGACGCTACCTCTAAGGGGTACACTGGAGGAATAATCGACATGATGATTAAAGGTGGCTTTTCTATTAAAGCAATGAAGTGGACAAAATTAACGCCTGAACAAGCAGGAGAATTTTATGCTGTACATAAAGAAAGACCTTTTTACGGTGAATTAGTGGAGTTTATGAGTAGCGGTCCTATAGTTGCAGCAATTCTTGAAAAAGAGAATGCAGTGGAAGATTTCAGAAACTTAATTGGTGCTACAAATCCTGCAAATGCAGCTGAAGGTACTATCCGTAAGAAATATGCCGCTTCAATTGGTGAAAACGCAGTTCATGGAAGTGACAGTGATGAAAATGCTCAGATAGAAGGCGATTTCTTTTTCTCTAAATTAGAACGTTTCTAAACTGTTTTTATACTTATTAAAAAAGGAGATGCTTAAAACATCTCCTTTTTTATTGTCCAATATATAATTATAATCCATTTTAATTGAAATAAGTACCTGTAAATAGATTAAGTTTCCGTAATTAGAAAAAAAGTATTAAAAAAAATGTTTGTTATTAAAAACAAGTCTTATATTTGCCTTGGTTTTTTTAAGGGTTTAGGGTTGAAAAAAGGGGTCTTGATTCTTCTCGACCCCTACTTTTTTTAGGTAAGTAGGGTAAAACATTGTTCCGCTATCTCCTTTTCCTCATTAGTAGGAACTACCAAAACCTTCACCCTCGCATTTTCCTTATTTATTTCTCTGATTCCTCTTTCCTTATTATTGTTTTTCTCCGGATCTAATTCAATTCCAAAGAAGTCCATGTTTTCACAAACCTGATTGCGGGTAAATGGATCATTCTCTCCCACTCCTGCAGTAAACAATACTACATCCAGCCCATTCATCACAGCAGCAAAATAGCCAATGTATTTCTTAATTCTATAAGAATATAACTGATGAGCAAGTATAGCATGTTTATCTCCTTTCTCTATCAGTCCTTTTAAATCCCTCATATCGCTTACTCCAGCTAAGCCCATCAAACCGCTTTTCTTATTTAATAGCTCGTTCACCGATTCTAAAGTATAGCCAAGAAAATTTACTAAATAGAAAATAACTGACTGATCCAGGTCACCACTTCTGGTACCCATTATCAAGCCATTTATTGGTCCAAGTCCCATAGAAGTATCCACGCATTTACCATTGGCAATAGCACTCATGCTACAACCATTTCCAAGATGAATAGAAACAATCTTCAGATGATTATTATGGTAATGTTTTGCTACCTGCTCAGTTACATATTTATGACTGGTACCATGAAAACCATAAGATCTTATTCCATGCTCTTCGTACAAGTTATTTGGTATAGCAAAACGGTATGCAACTTCTGGCATGGTAGAATAAAAAGCAGTATCAAATACGGCTACCTGTTTAGCCTTTTTAAATATTTGCTCCGCCACTTCCATTCCTAAAAGATTAGCTGGATTATGAAGAGGTGCTAAAGAAAATAAAGATCTTATTTCTTCTTTTACATGGTCTGTAATTAATACTGTGGCAGCAAATTTTTCCCCTCCATGTACCGCTCTATGCCCTACTACATCTATTTCATCGGGGTTTGTAATAACGCCAATTTCTTTATCAGTCAATAAATCAGAAACTTCTTTAAGTCCTTGTGCATGATCGGCAATTCCATGCGTTGTTTTATATTCTTTAAATTCTTCTCCTCTTAAATATTTGTAAGAAAGTATCGAAGATTCCATTCCAATTCTTTCTACCAGCCCACTACAAATCACTTTACCTTCAGGCATTTCGAACAGTTGATATTTTATAGAACTGCTGCCTGAATTAATCACTAATACTTTCATGTTTTTTCCGGTTATATTATGGTAATTATTATTGTTGTGCCTGTATTGCTGTGATTACTACCGTATTAAAGATATCATCCACCGTACATCCTCTACTAAGATCGTTTACAGGTTTATTTAACCCTTGCAACATTGGTCCTATAGCCAGTGCTCCTGTTTCTCTTTGTACAGCTTTATAGGTATTATTTCCC
>CAIVPM010000171.1 GCA_903907815.1 uncultured Chitinophagaceae bacterium
CCATGCAACTACAAATGAACCTACACCAATTCCTATAGCTTGTAATGCAGTAATATCCAATACATTTTTATCGATCAGAAATGCAGACGCATTAAAATAGTACACCACAAACAATAAACAGAAGCCAGAAAGCCAGGTAAAATAGGCTTCATATTTAAACCAATGCAAATGCTTTGGAATTGTTTTTGGTGCAACTTTATATTTCTCTAAATAATAAAAACCGCCACCATGAACGGCCCATAAATTCCCAGCTAATTCATCTCTTACATCTTCGGTTCTATTCAATGCGTTTTCCAGAAATACAAAATAGAACGAAGCGCCAATCCAGGCAATACCAAAGGTGATATGCATTACCCTGATAATGATATTCAGCCACTCCATTAAATGACTTTCGAGAACTGTACCCTTTACCAGAAAGTAAGTGTTGGCTATCAATCCTATAATCACCACTAAGATGCCTGTATATATAAAATTCTGAGTAGAAACAATCTTCTCTTTATCTATATCGCCTTCAGTGACCGATAATATTTCGGGCAGCTTGTAAGATGCATACACCAACATTAGCAGGATACTTGCCAGAACGGCATATAGAACAATGCTTATAATCATTACTTAATTATTTTACCAAAGATTCTTAATCTGCTAATACCTCCATCAGGGAATATATTTAAACGTACATGTGTGATGGTATTCGGGGTATTTATTTCCTTACTATACTCATGTTCATTATCTGCACTCAGCTTTGTTTGAGGCAAAAGGTTGGACCATTCTACAGTATCATTTAATACATCCGTATCGTTTGCGGTATAGCAACATTCTATAGAACAACTATCAGGATAGTTTCCCTTAAAATGACAGGTATCTACTATAATACGTTCTGCAACTCCAGGATGAGACAGTTTTAGAATTACCCAGTCTCTGTTATTGGGTGTACGGTTTCTTTTGGTCTCCCAACCATCTCCCATATTAGCGCCTCTGTTGGGCATTATAAGATTGCCCATAGCACTAAAGAACATATCGTTGCAAGCTATTGCTTTTCCTCCATTGATAGCGGCAGCTAAATCAATTTCCTGTTCAGTAGATACTGCATCCCAGTTCTTAAATACTTCGCCATATACTCTTAGTCTTGCCACACCTCCATCAGGATAAATGTGTAAACGGATATGCGTAAATATCTCGTTGCTCTGACTTTCATAAAAATTTTGAGAACCAGCATCGAGATGTGATTTAGGAAGAATTTCTTTCCAAGCAACAGTATCCCAATCTGTAATAGCATCAGCATCTGTAATATTGACAGCCTCTATAGTAGCATGAGGAGGATGATTACCTAAAAAGAAATTGGTATCAATATCAAATCCAGTAATTCTTCCAGAGGTGGCCAGTTGAATAACTGCCCAGTCGTGACCAGAAGTTCTTTTTCTTCTGCTCTCCCATCCGTCCATCCACTTACCTCTATCGGTATATTTATCAGTAATAAAAATGCCTCTAGTTGGCTTTAATAAATTTTCCTTCTCTGCAAAAAAATCATCCGTTGCATACAGTACTTTTCCTCCAAGTCTTTCTGCAGCAAGATCAGAGAGTTGTGTGAATGCTGGTGCTTCTTTAATAATTTCTTTTACTTTTTCAAAAGCCATTGTCCTTTATTTTTATTCGTTATTATTTTATTCTTATAAACTGTTTCACCCATTACAATCGTTTCTATTATTACGCCATTTAAAGTCTGTGCAATATAAGGGCTGATTTTATGTTTGAAGAGAATATCCTTTTCCTGAATTGTTGAAACCTCCTCAGGATTCCATATTACAATATCTGCATCATAGCCAACTTTAAGTGTACCCTTTTTATCTGCCATAATAAAAGAAGCAGGATGAGAGGTAACCAAAGGAATAAAGGCTTCTAAAGACATTGTATCTTTTAAGGCGGTCCATGAAGCTGACAATAAAAACTGTATTCCTGCTATACCGCCCCATGCCTTTTTTAGGTTGCCAGATTCTATTTCTTTAACAGAAGGAATTGCAGGAGAATGATCAGTTGTTATAAAATCTAGCACCCCATTCTTTAGTGCTTCTTTCAATTGAATATTATTCTCTTTTTCCCTGATTGGCGGAGCACATTTATAAATCGTATTAGCATCAGGAATTTCTTCAGCATTAAAGAATATATACTGTGAGCAAGTCTCAGCAGTAATGGGTAATCCTTCTTCTTTAGCTGATTGAATCATACATAAGGCCTCTGCAGAAGATACATGTACAATATGTACCCTACAGTTATACTTTCTACAAAGCCGTATCATTAAATCAACCGCATCGTTTTCCCATTTTTTTGGTCTGCTGGCAACATAGTGCTGATAGCTTGTAGGATTATCTTCAAAGCCAACCTTCACTTCTTCATTATATATTTCACAGTGTGCAAGTAGTGGTATATTATGACTGGCAATAATGGGCATTGCTTCATCTAAATCCTTTTCGGTAACAATCGGAAACTCATCAATACCAGAATGGGTAAGGAAACATTTCACCCCAACCACTCCTGCTTTAATCATAGGTTCTAATGCAGCAGTATTGCCAGGAATTAGACCTGCATAAAATCCACAATTTACATGCATCCTCCCTTCTGATGCCGATAGCTTTTCTTTAAAAGCTGTTAGGCTGGTAGTAACTGGACTTGCATTTAAGGGCATATCTACAATAGTAGTTGTACCACCCGCTGCTGCTGCTTGTGTCCCGGTATCAAACCCTTCCCAATCTGTTCTGCCAGGTTCATTTATATGCACATGCACATCAATAACGCCGGGCATAATAACAGCGTCTCCAAGATCTTCTGCCCCTTCTAATTTTTTAAAAGCAATATTGGTTATTAATCCATTATTGAAACAAACAGTAGCAGGTTGTAAACGACCATCTACCCAGCATTTATTACTATATATTTTTCTTTCCTGCAATGTTTATTTTTTTGAATATAAACCCATCAACACCTTCTCAGGTGTTATAGGTGCATGATAAGTAATATTTGTATTCGGATTAAAAGCTAATACTGCATTTCTGATAGCGAAGTATGCTCCAATACCATACATCAATGGCGGTTCACCTACTGCTTTAGATTTTAGTATTGCTAAATTATCTTTTTCTGTTTTTAAAAATTCTATGTCAATTTCATTTGGCACAGAATATATATCTGGAATCTTATAAGTACTTAGCGCATTACTCAACAGTTTTCCATTTTCGTTGTATACCACTTCTTCCATGGTCATCCAGCCAATACCTTGTACAAGTCCTCCTTCGCACTGACCTATATCAACCGCAGGATTCATGCTTGCACCAGCATCGTGAACTATCTTTACGGTATCCAGTTCATAGGTTCCTCTTAAGCAATCAACGGTAACTTTAGTCAATGCTGTTCCATATACGTGATAAGCAAACGGGTGTCCCTTTTCTGTTGTTTTATCAAAGTTAATTACTGGTGTTGCATAGTGTCCTTTAGCACTGAGATTAATTCTCTTTACATAGGCAATAGCAATCAGTTGTTTCCAGTTGTGTGTAGTAGCTATGCCATTAACATAAAGAATATCTTGTACAAAATAAATGGTATCATTAATTCCGATAGACAGTTCCTGTTTTATAAATGGTACAAGTCTTTCTTGTATTTGTTTGCAGGCATCCTGTACCGCCTTGCCATTTAAATCTGCAGTAGAACTTGCTGCTGAAGGTGAAGTATTTACAACCCTTGAAGTATTGGTAGATTCTACTTTAATTCTGATTAAAGAAACACCAAATTCTTTTGCGGCTACCTGCATCATCTTTGCATTCAGGCCTTGTCCCATTTCTACACCACCTGTACTTACCCCAATGCTACCATCCAGATATACATGCACCAAAGCTCTTGCCTGATTCAGCATAGTATTGGTAAAAGAAATTCCAAAACAGATAGGCATTAAAGAATATCCTTTCTTGATTAGTTTGTTCTCTTTATTAAAAGCGTTTATTTCTTCTTTTATTTTTTCTATACTTACTTCTTTCTCCAGTTTATCCCAGCAGCTTTCTGCTTCACATGCTGAAACTATCTGGCCATAAGAAAATTCATCCCCGTCTTTCAATAAATTCTTTCGCTGAATAATATCAGCAGTAACACCTAATTGTTTTGCTACATAATCGATAGCGCATTCCATTACATACATTCCCTGTGGACCACCAAAGCCTCTGAATGCAGTATTGGGAGGAAGATTTGTTTTACAGCTATGTGCAGTAGCAAGTACGTTAGGGATATTATAACTATTAGTAGAGTGAAAAAGGGTTCGCTCTAGGATAGCAGGAGAAAGATCGGCTGCAGCTCCTCCATTCTGATAATGAGTTACTTCGTATGCCAGTATTTTTAATTCTTTGTCAAGTCCTATTTTAAAGTCGCTGCTATAAGGATTTCTTTTGCCCGTCATGCGCATGTCTTCCATTCGGTTTAGAATACATTTAGCAGGCTTCTTTAATACATAGGCAACCAAAGCGGCCATAGCAGCATAAGCACTTGCCTGATCTTCTTTTCCTCCAAAACCACCACCCAATCTTGCCACATCTACCTCCACCTGATTCATTCCTATTCCCAGCACTCTTGCAACTGTTTTCTGAACCTGTGTGGGGCCTTGTGTAGAAGAATAAACTCTTACACTATTATGCTCTGTAGGATAAGCATAGGCTCCCTGTGTTTCCAGATATAAATGTTCCTGACCGTTCACTTCGGTAGTTCCTTCAAATACATATGTACAATTTTTGAAAGCGGCTGTTGTATCACCTAATTGAAACTTACGGGAGCTGGTTAATAGTTTTCCTTTTGCAAAGGCTTCTCTGGGATTTGTAATCACAGGAAGTGGATCATATTCCACTTTAATTTTATGATAAGCTTCTTCTGCAGCATCTTCTGTTTCTGCTGCAATCAGCAATACTGGTTGTCCGCAAAAGTGAACTTCACCATCTGCAAGCAACGGTTCATCGGGAATAATGCCCCCTATCTGATTTTCGCCTGTAATATCTTTAGCTGAAAATATTTTTACAACGCCTTCTAATTGTTCTGCTGCTGTATAATCAAGCGAAAGAATCTTTCCATGTGCTATTACGGAATCAAATACTTTCACAAATAGCATTCCTTCCATTGCAGGAATATCGTCTACATAAATAGACTTGCCTGCCACATGATTATAAAAATCTGGCCCAGTGAAAGATTTAATATCCTTACTATCTGATATAGTTTTTTTTGTACTCATTTATGCGCTGATATCATTTAGTAAATTAAAAACCTCCACTCCTTGCTTTTGTATATGAGCAAGGAACAGTTGTCTTAACAGAAGTCTTTTATATTCTTTAGTTCCCCTTGCATCACTTATTGGCGATACTTCATTCTGCATAATATTTATGGCTTGTTCTATTACATCATCGGTTAGCTTTTTACCAGTCAGAAATGTAGCTGTTTTTGTAAGATAAGTAGGGTAAGGTCCAACACCACCTGCTGATAAATGAGCGGATTCAATTATTCCCTCATTATTTAGTTTTAATAAACAAGCGGAGTTTACAGAAGCAATATCAAGATGCGTTCTTTTACTTACCTTTTCAAAATTAAAAACACTTCCAGTAATCGGTAATTTAAAAGAGATTTCCTGAATCAATTCTTCCTTGGTTTTGTCCAGTTGTTTATAGCCTTTATATAAATCTTTCAAATAAATTTCTCTTCCTGAATTAAATACAACCTTAGCATTTAATGCCAGCATAAAAATGGTCATATCTCCAATAGGAGAAGCATTCACAAAGTTGCCGGCAATGGTAGCCATATTTCTTATCGGAGAGGAAGAAATAAGCTTGGTATATTTCTTTATATCTGGCAATATATTTTGTATAATAGTTGATTCTTCGAATGCAGCAACCGTTACTGAAGCTCCAATCTTAATTTCATCGGTTACCTGTGTAATATATTTTAAGGAAGGATTATCAAACAAATTAAGGGTCTCCGATTTCTTTACTAAGTGATGTTTCTGAACATTCAAATCTGTTCCTCCTCCTATTGGTAAAACATCTGATGAATTTGGTTGGCTTACAGGGTTTGGAATTAACCTTAATCTGTCTTCTATATTCTTAAAGTATTCAGGAATAAACTTGTTTTCTACCAGCCATTCAGTTGCGTTGGAAGTAGGTCGCTCTGTAATTTTATTACTTAGAATATTAGCAGCTTTTTCTATTGATTTGTATCCTGTACACCTACAGATATTTCCATCAATAGCCTTAATGGCATCAGTATATGAACAACAGGTTTCGTTCATCACAAATCCTGTCAATGACATTACAAAACCGATTGTACAAAAACCACATTGGGTTCCGTTGGTATCAATCATGGCCTGTTGAACAGGGGTAAGCTCGGATTGATTTATTCCCTCTACCGTTACAATATGTTTTCCCTGAACATTGGTTAATGGCATCAGACAGCTGGTCATATTTCTATAAACCAGTTTATTGTTTTCAAAAGAACCAACCAACACAGTACACGCACCACAATCTCCCTCCCTACAACCCACTTTTGTTCCCATCAATCGCTTGTGGTAACGCACAAAATCCAGCACCGTGCTTCCGCTTGGCTGTGTTGTTTTTATATGTTGATTATTTAATATAAATTCAATCATTAATATTCTTTATGGCTAATTATTACAACAGCTTTCTAAACAACGATAACCGATTGGGTTTATTGTTTTAAAAAAGCGGTAAAAACAAATATATATTTATTTCTGTTTAATTTCAAGAAATGAAAAGATATAGGTGCTTAATATTGCTGAATATAAAACAGGGTTCATTGTTAATGATATCTCAAATTTGTAAAACATAGTGGATATAACGATAGATAAACTTACTGAAACACAAAAGCAAATTGCTATACAAAGACTAACAGCTTTGTGGGCCTTCTTGGAGTGTGGACTTGGGGGGATGTTGCATGCATTTCAAATGCCATTCACGGGATTGGTAGTAGGAGGACTTGCTATCATCATCATTACATTGATTGCTTATTTTTCTGATTGTTCTTTTAAAACGCTGTTTAAAAGCATGATCATTGTATTGATTATTAAAGTTACCATTAGTCCTTACACGCCCTTCCCTGCTTATATTGCTGTTACGTTTCAGTCCTTGCTAGGTGCAGGTCTATTCAAGCTATTCAGGGTGAACTATTTTAGCGTTTTTTTATTGAGCATCTTATCAATGATAGAATCAGCCATTCAGAAAATAATTGTATTAACTATTTTCTTTGGACAATCTATATGGAAAGCGGTAGACGCATTTTCTAAATTTGTTGCTTCCCTTTTTCATCATAAAGGATTTGATGGTATTCTTTATTTAATAGTAATTTATTTTGCCATCTACATTATAGGAGGAATTATAGTTGCTTTACTTGCTATCAAAACTGTTAGGGGTATTTTTAATACTAATGAACGGTACATTTTATCAGCAGAAATAACAAATTCAACAGATCTATTAAAAAGAACAAGTAAGAAAAAAAGGATTTATTCTTTAATGATAATAATGTGTTTAATATCTGCAACATTATTAATTTTTAATAAAGAAAAAACCAACCCTTTCGGAACAATCATAAATGTATTTTGCTGGACATTTACAGCTATAATTATTTGGTATTATATATTAACTCCATTGTTCACAAAGTTTATTCTTGCACTATTAAAGAATAAGAAAAACAAGTATAGCAACGAGGTGGCTTCTGTATTATATTCTTTACCTGAATTAAAATCAATAACGCAGGCCGCCTGGACAAAATCAAAAGATGAGACGGGATTTAAAAGGCTTTCTGTATTCTTACATTATTTAATAAACTGGTCATTAACCTATACCGAAAAGTAATGAGTATTATATTTTTCTCAGGAGATAGACAAAGCGGTAAAACCACTAAACTTTTTGATTGGTGTAAGGATAAAAATAATATTTCAGGGATATTAATGCCCGATATTAACAATGAAAGAGTACTATATAATATTGAAACTAAAAGTATATTAAGTACAGAAAATTACTCCTCAAATTCCAATCAGGCTAAATTCATTACCATTGGCAACTTTCACTTTTTAGAAGACTCATTTCTTAAGGCAAATCATATTATAGAAGCTGCCATCAAAGCACAAAGAGAAATAGTATTGGTAGATGAGTTTGGTAAACTGGAATTAAATAAACAAGGGTTTTATCCTGCTGTACTTTTTGCTGTTAATGCAATAAAGCATAAGACTTATTCAGGAAAGCTGATACTAACCGTTAGGGATATTTATATTGATAAAGTAATTGATTTACTGGAAATCGACAAGCCAGAAGTAGTTTATGAAACAAATCAACTCCCGAATCTTTATAATAAATAAACCTGTTTATCCTGTCCTTTACTTTACAAACTGAAAAGTATCTCCATCAAACAAGCCTTTATCACTTAGTTTAAGATGCGGAATAACTAATAGCGCCATAAAGCTTAAGGTCATAAAAGGAGAACCAAGTTTGCTGCCTAAATCCTCTTTGGTCATTTTATCAATAGCGGTATAATCTGCAGCTACTTTGTATCCGTCTTCTGCACTCATTAATCCTGCAACAGGTAAACCAAGCACCATTTGTTTATTGCTAGACACTGCACTCACACCGCCTCTTTCCTTTATCACCAGATTGATAGCTTCTGCAAGGCTTTTATCATCTACACCTACTGCAACTATATTATGACTGTCGTGGGCTACACTACTAGCTAACGCGCCTTTTGTTAATCCAAAATTCTTTATAAAACACTTTGCTACAGGAGCAGGATGATAGCGGTTTACAACAATCATCTTTAAATAATCGTTGGTAGTATCGCTGATTAGTTCATTGTCTTTTACCGTAATTGCATAATACAATTTATTGGTAATTAATTGACCATCCAAAGCTTCCATTACAGGATATAATCCCTCTTCATTCTTAGGATATTCAGAAGTCAATATCTTTAAGTCGGACTCTACTACAGTGTTACAGCTAAAGTTGTTGATAGGTTCTGTTTTCACTGATTGAATAAAGGAGATTCCATTCTCCGCCATCAGTTCCCCATTGATATAGGTTTGTATAATATTGAAATCAACCAGATCTTTAGCCAACACAAAGTCTGCATCATCACCTACTCTCAGCATACCAACTTTCATCTTATAATGTAAAACAGGATTAATACAAGCCACCTGAATGATTTTGAAAATATCTATTCCTTTTGCAATAGCACGAGCACATAACTGATTAATATGACCAATAGCCAGACTATCGGGATGCTTATCATCGCTACAGAACATCATCATCTTGTAGTGTTCATCAAGTAAACCAATCAATGCTTCGAAGTTCTTGGCGGCGCTACCTTCTCTTATCAGAATCTTCATGCCATATTGTAGCTTATCTAAGGCTTCTTCGGCAGTAAAACATTCATGATCGGTACTTATACCCGCATCAATGTATTGCTTTGCTTGCTCCCCTCTAAGTCCGGGAGCATGACCATCTATTGGTTTATTATATTTATGGGCAATAGCAATCTTTTTCATTACTTCTTCATCCTTAAACAGCACACCAGGGAAGTTCATCATTTCGCTCAGGTAGATTATTTCAGGACGGCTCATTAAGTTTTCAATATCTGCGCTGTCTACTGTTGCACCAGCAGTTTCAAAGATGGTGGCAGGTACACAGCTTGGTGCACCAAAGTTGAATTTAAAGTTTACCTGCTTACCATTTTCAATCATAAATTCCACCCCTTCCATGCCATTCACATTAGCAATTTCGTGTGGGTCACTGATGGTTCCAACGGTACCATGTACAACGGCAAGACGGGCAAATTCGCTTGGAATCAGCATACTGCTTTCAACATGTACGTGACTATCAATAAACCCAGGAAGTATAAAAGGTAAATTATTGCTATCTGCATTTGCAATTGGATTGATTGCAACTATTTTCTTATCTGCTACAATAATTTCTGCAGAATATATTTCCTGTTTCCATACATCTACTAAATTTCCTTTTACACTAAATGTTTTTGACATAACCCTTTTATTTAAAGTGCAAATATGAATGAAAGGGACATTGTTTATAGGAAATGTGCGGAATTATAGTATTAACAATGTAAAAGCGGCTATTTATTTCTATAAATATTGAAGATAGATAGATCGTACTAAAATATAGGAAGGTTGATATTAAAATTCAATAGGTATTTATTAAAGTAGTATAGGTATTAGGAAAAGAATAGTAGATATTTAATAAAGTAGATAGGTATTAGTTAAAGTTACTTCCGTATTATTAATTTAGGGTTAGATATCATTAGAAGTTGATTAGGTATTAATTGAAGCATATTAGGTGTTAATTATAGATTAGTAGATATTAATTAAAGTAGTTGTTGGTATTGTGATTTAGAGTAGGTATTGATTAAAATACAGTACAATATAATTATTTGACCATTTGAAATTGGAAAATAACATATTGAGTGAGTAAAAAGAGGTTACGGATTATGAAAGAACAGATTGGAAGAGTGAAATTATATATCGTATGAAAAGAAGCGGTAAAGAATTTGAAAGAAATAGGGTTAGTTATATAACATTAAGTTTTACAAATACTATAAAGACATTGATAATAGTTGAATTAATCTTAGAAGCTGTTTGAGTTAATTATTTGATATTCCTTATGATGCGTTATC
>CAIVPM010000172.1 GCA_903907815.1 uncultured Chitinophagaceae bacterium
TGTCGGCATGTACTTCCATTTCTACATGATGCTCAATAAAAAGGTCGCATAGTTCATATGCAATCTCAATACTTTTGGCAACTTCCAATAACATCCTTTCTTTTAGATGAAATTTTTGTGTAGTCTTTTCATTGTGGATGTACATAAAGCCACCATTGTGTTCTCGTAGAAAAACAATAACAGTTGCAAACTCGGTATCGGCGCCTTTTACCTGACTATCTGTACCAATACAAACTTTTAATTTAATGCCTTTTTCTGATTCACGGACAATGGCATTTTTAACTGCTTCTTTGATTGGCAGTTCAATAGATTCTCCATTAAATTTTCTCCATTTCATAAAAAACGGTTTGGCTAATTTATGGAGAAACCTTCGAAGTAGATATTATAATATTATTAACACAATAGGGATAACCCCCAATTAGTGCTAAAAATAGAATTCTCTGCGAGCAATGTTCCAGCGAAAACCAAACATGAATGCAGTGGTATTAAAGTCCTTCTGACCAGCAGTTTGATTATTGCGAATAAGGATATTAGCATTCAGGAATAAGTTAGGTATTACTTCATAAGAGAGCGTTGTGGAAGCAGTAAAGGTGGTCGACTTAATACCATCGCCAATACTAAACCCATACTCTCTTACCCTTGTAGTATATAGTTCAAATATATTGCTACCAAAGTTTTTACCAGCAGAATCAAGCCCTTGAATACTATAAAACAGTTTAGTATTGAAAGTAAATTTCCTGCAAGGCTGATATTTAATAATTCCAATGAATTCTTTAAAGTTTGCACCCAATGGATGTGCTAACGCTTGATTATAATGTGTAAAAGAACCAGTACTATCATGGTGCGTATAAACAAAAGGGCGAACAATATTAGCTTCTGCTTGTACATCAAGATTTTTTATAGCAAGGAAATCCATATTTTTTATGCCTAATTGAAATGCTTGTTTATTTCCCCACCAACCATTACTATAGTGTGTCACTTCGTGCGTAACCCACTCGTTTATTAGCAACTGACCATAAACCTGAGTCTTTTTTAATATGTTGGCTTTAATATTCATACCAACAGTTAGTTTGTCCGGACTTCCAAGTTTGGATTGGGTACCATCTAAAAATATAACTGGATTAAGGTAGTTAAGATCAAAATTTCCATTACTACGGTTGAACATAATATTCTCGAAAATGGCTATGTTAACCTTTTTGCTTATTTGATAATCCAGATATTGCATTACCATATTTTTCTGAGGAAGAATGTGTAAGTCATCAAAATTTCTACCGTTAGTAGTTAATTGAGCGTATAGATTATAAAATTGAAATCTTTTAAAGCTTGTTCTAATTTTCAGGAATAAATAGTTATCGCTATTATCGCTTAGAATTAGACTTCTAAAACCATCACCAATAAATATTTTATCGCTGGCAAATTGGATATCAATATGCTTACCTGCTTTAAAACTGATTCCACCTTTTACATCCCAATAATCACCCCCACCCTCTCTGTAATTTTTATAATTACCAGTACCTGGCACAACATGCATAGCATCCTTTACAATTTGTACATACTTTGGAAATAGTTCCTGATTATCAGATAGGGTAGTATAATATCCTATCTTACCAACAGTTCCTCTTACTTCAAAACCTCTCGTATTCCTAAGTAAAGAATGGGAAACGTTATTGTCTTTACCCATTTCAAACCCAATTATTGGTTTAAGAAAAAAAGAAAAATCCTCTTTTTTCGAACCCCAGTAAAACGGAGTTTGAGCACCATTCTTGTTGATTAAATTTCTAAAAGGAGCACTGGTATCGGCGATAGGATAGGACCACTCAAAATTGTCTTTTAACAATTGATCCAGATTATACTTATCTACATTACTAAGTTGAATTAGACCTTTATCACTTTGTTGCTTTATCAATATTGCCTTCTGCGTTATATCTTTTCTGCTCAACGGCTTAAAAGAAGACATATTTAAAGTAGAATCTGTTCTTAATAATACTTCCAGACGGTCAATAAAGTCATATTGTTTACTACCCAGTTCAATCATATCAGATTGCGCTGAAACTAAAACGACAGACATTAATAAAAAAATTGATAAAGCTATTTTTCTGTTCATAATCACTATTGTTAACGGCGTCAAACGTACTGTAAAAAAATTTAATTGATTTAAGTCAGGAATAAAACAGTTAATCTACTGCAAATCAAAAGCCCGGCCTACTATAACATTTAGTTAATTTACAGTAGTTATTATTGCTAAAAAACTGCTTCTTTATATCATTGTGCAAATTTTGAAGGATAAATCCTGTTTTAGCACAAAAGTACTACATGAAATTTTCAATAATTATAGCTTTTATATTCGGCATTACATTATCAATAACTTCCTGCAAAAAAGCAGATGTGCAATTTGGTAGTGAATGGCTAACCAGTGGTAATACTCAAATAGTTAGAGTGGATAGCTTCTCTCCAACCTTAACTACTGCCTTTCTCGATTCTTTTGTTACCTCTAACAAAGGAGCTATGCTGATTGGTTCTTACAACGATCCGTATTTTGGTAGATTAACTTCAGAATCCTACTTTGAAGTTACTCCACCTGCCTATTATGATATTTTTTCTCAGACAACTTTTGATTCAATTAAAATAATTCTGAAACCTAATAGCTTTTATTACGGAGATACTACCAAAGCAATTCATTTCTCTGTGAATCAATTAGCTGAAAAGATTGTATCAAAAAACTATGATAATTCCAATCAATATTATAATAATCAATCATTTGTAATAGGAAACAATCTTGGTACTGAAACCAAAATACTTAATCCTTATCGAAAAGATAATATTGAGATAACATTAAATAATTCTTTTGGTCAAGGCTTGCTGAAAATTCTGCAAGATCCAAACAATACCATCATGAAAACCAGCAAGGATTTCATGGATTATTTTTATGGTATCAATATTAAAACCAATACCAACGATAATACTTTAGCTGGCTTTTCCGATACAGTAATTATGCGTTTATATTACACAAAGGGAGCTATTGTACCAGAAAATAAAACAGTAGACTTTACAGTTAGCAACAGAATTCATCAGTTTAATCATATCACTGCCGACAGATCTAATATTAGCAATACTGCATTGAAAAATATTAGTGCAATTAATAACGAAGTCCCTTCCTCTCTTACTGGTAATATGGCTTATGATCAACCTCTGTCGGGATTAATGACTAAGATTCATTTTTATTCAATAAATGATATCCAAAAGCAACCATACTTTGTAAAAATCCTAAAAGCAGAATTGATCTTAAAACCTGTGTTGGGTTCTTATAACTTTGATTCTTATAAAATACCACCCGCTCTTCGTTTATCTACTTCCAATCCACTTAACCAGCTTTTAGGCGACATTCTATCTGTTGGTGGTAATGGCTCAAGTGCTGTACAAACTGGGAACCTTTATATTGATTATCTGAATAGTGCCAATACGCAATATTCTTACGATCTTACCCCATACATAAAAAGTCTTTTGAATAATCCTACAGGTATAAACAATGGATTATTACTTACCCCTCCATTCCCTGAATTTCAAAATGAAGCAAGTAGAATTTTGATAGGAGATAGCCATAACCCAGATGCAAAAGCTCAATTGGTAATCTATTATGCTGCTGTACAATAATTTAACTTTCGGAAATGAATAAATCTATTATATATTGTTTGTGTCTTTTCGCTGTTACTATGGTAAAAGCGCAGAATAATAATTCCCCCTATTCTATTATTGGAATAGGAGATATTGAAAATAGCTACTTCGATAGAACTGCCGGTATGGCTAATACTGGTGTAGCACTTTGGAGTAAAAGGAATTTATTACACAACAATCCTGCTTCGTATGTAAGGCTTGAAGACGATCCTCTGAAAATCAGAACCGGATTCAACATTGAAGTTGGAATGAGGTATAACGCAGTTACTTATGCAGGAACTCCTATTACTAATGCATCCGATAATCAGTCTTCAGATTTACAGTTTAAGAAAATAGCTTTTGCCATTAAACTAAAACCCAAATGGGCATTAAGTATGGGATTGCTTCCTTTTAGTTCAAACAACTATTCTTTTCTGCAAAGCCAGCAGATTGTTGGTGGCGATGTAGTTCCTACTTACATTCAAGGTTCTGGAAATACCAGTCAGCTTTATATGGCTAATAGCTTTGCAATAAATAAACATCTGTCTTTTGGAATACATACTGCCATAATATTTGGACAGTTTAATAAAATAGAATCCATATCTTCTCCAAATCAGTCAGATAGTGTTCTTACTACAGATGGAAACTATTCTGTTCATACCCCATATGTAAAATTTGGATTTCAGTACAATGCTGATATCAACAGCAAACTAAATGTTGCTATTGGTTCTACAATGTCTTTAAAAGCTAAACTTTCAGGCATTCACGATCAGATTGTTTATAATGGTAATGCCATTATAAAATCTTCTGAAACTGACGTTGATAATTATTTTACTATTCCGGTATGTTACAATACAGGCATTGCAGCTACCTATAATCAAAAATTCACACTGGCTTCAGATTATAGCTATCAGCCATGGGGCGATTTAACCGTTACAGGGTTGGGTTATCGTCTGGTAAATAGTCAACGCTTTTCTATTGGTGGACAATATTCCAACACGGTTGTTAATGTAAACAAAACAGTATCTAAAGAATACTTTTTTCAAGGTGGATTTTATTATACTAACTCCTATTTGCAAATTAATGGCAAACAGATAAACGATGTAGGTGGATCAATTGGCGCAGGATACAATTCCAGCAACTTTGGTTTGTCTGCTGCACTCTTAGTAGGGTCAAGAGGTACTACTACCATGAACCTGGTAAAAGAAAACTATACTCAATTCAGTGTTACTCTAAGCTATCGTGATTTCTGGATTACCGCTAAAAGAAAGTATGACTAATCAGTACATTATTATACCATAATAAATAAAAAGAGCTATAGGAATCAACATCCTTATAGCTCTTTTAACCGAGATTTTGCAGTAGGAATCGTTATGAAAGTTACCAATGCAATAAAGACAAGTGGTTGAGCAGATTTTTTACTGGAAAGCATAGTAAATTATGGTAACAGTAAAAAATCAAGCAAACGCTTGTGTTTGAAGCATTTGGAGCTTGGAATAGAATTCCTAATGCAAATTCTCGGTGTAAATTTGTACCATGAGCGATATATACAACGATAATACTTATCTGAATAATAACCCCGACTGGCATCAGGAAGATGCTCCTTTTAAGGCTGGCAAGATTCTGCAGTTATTATCTGCCAATTATATTATGCTTAAAAGCCTTTGTGAAATAGGCTGCGGTAGTGGTGAAGTAATCGTGCAAATTGCCAGTAAAATGGACAGTAATATTCAATTTACAGGAGTAGATATTTCTGCAGCTGCAATAGCTATAGCAAAAAAGAAAGAAACCAATAATATCCATTTTCAGCAAACAGATATTACACTAACAACTGATATTATTCCGTACGATTTATTACTGGTAATTGATGTAATAGAACATATAGAAAACTACTTCGAATTCCTTGACAAGATAAACAACAAAGGAAAATATACCCTCTTCCATATTCCATTAGATATGAGCCTTTGGTCATTGTTCAGAGAAAAAATGCTGATAGAATCTAAAGAAAGAGTTGGGCATATTCACAACTTTACAGAAGACTTTATCATCAGCATTTTGCAGGATAAAGGCTATAAGGTTATTGATAAAATATATACAGAACCTTTATTGAAAGATGGAAATCTGAAACGCAGATTTATTCACTTTATAAGAAATGTACTGTTCAGTATTAATAAAAGATTTTGTACTAAAACAATTGGTGGATATTCTGTAATGATTCTTACAGAAAACATAGGAGTATAATGCTAGAGCTGCTTTACTAGAAAGGTGAATCGCAATATTATTAGCTTGTTTTCAACAGTTTAAAGTCTCCTTTGAGTTCTTACTTGATTTTTTCTTAGTGTTATTTATTTGTATGTTGTATGCATTCAAAATCTAACATTCAACATTTAAAATAATGTATTTTACTTCCTATAAATAGTGCTTGGTGCAGATTGTGCTGAAGCATAAATAGTTACATCGGCAATGGTAACATGCTTGGGTGCTTTTACTGCATACAGTATAGTGTCTGCAATATCTTCAGGCGTTAAAGGTGTAAAGCCTTCATAAACTTTAGCCGCTCTTTCTTTATCTCCTTTAAATCGAACTACCGAGAAATCTGTTTCTACCGCTCCAGGAGCTATATTAGTTACTCTTATCCCATGCTGAGTAAGGTCAAGTCGCATTCCTTCGCTAATGGCCTCTACTGCTTTCTTCGATGCACAGTATACTGCTCCATTTGCATAGGTGTATTTTCCTGCCACAGAACTAATGTTTACTATATGTCCTGATTGACGCTCCACCATACCTGCCATTATAGCTTTCGATACATATAATAACCCTTGCACATTAGCATCTATCATCATATCCCAGTCAGCAATATCACCATCTTGAATTGCAGATAATCCATGCGCATTTCCTGCACTATTTACCAGTATGTCAATGGCTTTCCATTCTGCTGGTAAGCCATCTATCGCAGTTAAAACATCCTTATTGTTTCTTACATCAAAAACTAAGATATACACTTTCACAAAGCCAGAAAGCTCTTGTTGTAGCGCCTCCAGTTTATCCTTCCTTCTTCCACATATAATAAGTTCAATACCAGCTGCCGCAAATGCTTTAGCAGTAGCCATTCCAATACCCGAACTTGCCCCGGTAATAAGTGCTATAGTAGTTTTATTTGTCATACAATCTAAACGTTATATAAGTTTAAAAGTTTAAAATCCTCCATAGGTTCAAATAGTTCAAAAGGTTTAAGAAATTCAATTACCCCTAAGCCTCCTTGTATTTATATTCTCCTATCTCCTAACTCCTATGTCCTTGTATTCACCTCCCCACTCTTGCCTCCTTGCCTTGTATTTGTATTCTCCTGTCTCCTTACTCCTAACTTCTGTCTCCCTGTATTTGTATTCACCTCCCCACTCTTGCCTCCTTGCCACTTGCCTCTTTGTTTTGTATTTGTATTCTCCTATCTCCTATCTCCTAACTCCTGTCTCCCTGTATTTGTATTCACCTCCCCACTCTTGCCTCCTTGCCTTGTATTTGTATTCTCCTATCTCCTTACTCCTAACCCCTGTCTCCCTGTATTTGCATTTAGCATTTAGCTAAACAAGTACTCAATATCATCCCTCGTAAGCTTCTTAACAAATGATTCTTCATCAGAAATAAGATCTTTTGCCAACGACTTTTTCTTCTCCTGTAACTGAATGATTTTATCTTCTACCGTTTCTGTACAAATCATTCTGTAAGCAAAAATATTTTTCGTTTGTCCTATACGGTGCGTTCTATCAATAGCCTGTTGTTCAACAGCCGGATTCCACCATGGATCTACTATATATACATAATCAGCTGCGGTAAGATTTAAACCCACACCACCCGCTTTCAACGATATAATAAATACCCTGCACTCTTCATTATTCTGGAAGTTAGTAATCGCTTTCTCACGCTCGGCAATGGTCGATGAACCATCAAAGTACTCGTATACTATTCCCAGCTCATCCAGCTTATTCTTTATCAACGCAAGCATCCCCAGAAACTGAGAGAAAACCAACGCTTTATGATTGCTGATATTCTCCGTTATTTCTCTTGTCAGCTCATCTATTTTAACCGATACATTTGGCAGTCTTTCTTCTTCTTTTAAAATAGCCGGACTATCACAAATCTGTCTTAGCTTCATCAATCCCTGTAAGATCGTCAGCTGCGATTTATTTATCCCTATCGAATCTACCAGACCCAATATTCTCGCACGATAATCGTTACGGTAGCCATCATAAATCTTTCTTTGTTCAGCACCCATTTCACAGTACAGAATACTTTCCTGTTTTGCAGGAAGATCCTTTGCTACCTGTTCTTTTGTTCTTCTAAGAATGAAAGGAAACAACAACTTACGTAGATGATCTTTTTGAATCTTCTCACCAAACTTATCAATAGGCACAGCAAACTCATGCTTAAAGAAATCTATACTTCCCAGCATACCCGGATTCAGGAAGTTCATCTGTGCAAATATGTCAAATGTATTGTTCTGCAATGGCGTACCACTCAAACAAAGTTTGTTCTTGGCTTCCAGTAAACATACCGCTTTAGCAATCTTGCTCGAAGGGTTTTTAATAGCCTGACTTTCATCTAATACCACATAGTCAAAAGCAATCTCTGTAAACTGTTTTATATCACTACGCAGGGTGCCGTAGGTGGTAATAATAATGTCATTATCTTCACTATTCAAATCCGCTTTTAATCGCGAACCTCCATGATGTATATACATAGAAAGGGAAGGCGTAAACTTATTTATTTCATTCTTCCAGTTAAACATCAGCGAGGTCGGACATACTACTAACCCTCTTAGTTTACCATTTTTAATTTTATAGTATTCCATAAAGGTCAGCGTCTGTATTGTTTTACCAAGACCCATATCATCGGCCAGTATTCCACCCCATCTTACTTGCTCCAGATAGTTCAACCACTGAAAACCACTTTGCTGATAAGGTCTCAGCGTAGCCTTCAAATGTTCAGGTGGTTCTATCTCATTTATTTTATCTACAGTACGTAAATTATTGTAGCGCTCTTCCAGCTGTATAAATAGTTCTTCCTCATCTCTTTGCTCATACAAATCCTCAATTACACTCAACTGATATTTATTCAGTTTCAGGTTATTGCCCGGACCCTTTGCATCACCCACTTTAAACAAGAGAGAATATTTCTTTAGCCACTCCTCCGGTAGTATACCTAATGTGCCATCCTTTAAGTTTACAAACTGCTGTTTATTAGCAATAGCATGTTTTATATCAGCAACCGTTACCGTCTGATCGCCAAATACTATTTCTACTTTAGCATCAAACCAATCGGTATTGCTGCTAATAAATATTTTAGTAGAAGGCTTAGCAGTATTAAAGCGGAAGTTTCTAAGATTATCAAGTCCTGCCAGGGCAATATTCATTTCCTTGATAGAATCAATAAACAGGAAGAACCAGTTATTTTTAAGCACATCATCCATCTTCAATGCCATCGCATTTTCTTCCTCCAGATGAATAAAATTAGAGTGCAGCTTTTCTATCGATTCCTTTAACCTTTGCTCCTCTGCAATATTCCTGTTTACAATTACAAGCTGACCATTCTGTGTAAATAATACCGAATCACTTTCAGTACCACTTAGTACATAATCGTTATAGGTAAACAGTGTTTTAAATACCAGATAGCCACTCTTTTCTTCCAGCATCAACTGCATTTTAGGAACTACATTACTCAGTTCCTTTTTATCTACATTACCAAAATCTATCTTATACTTTTTCGATAAGGGCATAATGGTTTCCTGTAGCAATTTATTCCATCCTTCTTCCTCCACTATAATACTACCGGTAGGTAAAAACTTTTCTACCACAACTATATCTTCTATACTTTCCCATAAAAACACTTCATGGTAACTCATAAAAAGAATGGTAGTATTTAAATCATTCTTTTCTATTTCTACCGAATTATAAGGTAGTTTGGCATAGCAGGATACCGTGTACTCACCATCACTGAAATTAATCTTTAATTCAGGAGAAATTGGCTTCGGCGAAAAGCTTATCTGCTCCAGGTTATCCGTAATAAATTTCTTTCCCGCAGGCAAATAATAGTTATACGTCGAGCTATTAACCTCCTCAATTACTTTCTTTATTTTAGGATGCAGAAACTCTATAATTAAGTTCCTTGTCTCCTCCGGCAATTCCTCCCCATGCTGGTGTACAATATTCTCCCATATACCACTAAAAGGAGAGTTCCTGTTCAGGTAACGGTTTATTTCCGATGGCAGCAGTTTTCTCAACCATTGCAGCAGTATTTTATCATCTTCATTAAATACTTCCGTATTAATAAACTTATTCAAATCCAGCTTCTCTACCTTACCATCATAGCTATTGCTATCCTGATACACATCTCCCTGTATCGACTCAAATTGTATATAAGGATACATCGGACTATAAGCCGATAATACCACCCCTAATTTTTTATGTAAATCCTTGTTTACTTCTTCCTTTGGCTCAATAACCAGCGTAGAAATTTCTTCCTCAAAACTCTTACTCCTTACAGGTTCTTCTACGGTTACTACTTCTACTTTCTTAATCTTTGGATCCATCACCCTCAAAAACGGACGACCATCAGTATACGTAAATTCAAACTTGTTTTTAAGATTGTCTTTCAGGCTATACCCATATTGCGCCAGCAGCTTATTCTTTACCCAGTCCCAGTTTCTAATACTATCAAAATAGTTCGATCCATAGGTATTCACCAGTTGCAGCAATACTATTACTTTATGTACACACAAAGGATACTTGCTTTCCGAATCGCAGGTACAACTCGTATCAATGGTACGTTCCTCGTTTTTGCGAAGAATTAGCTGAAAAGTATGCCCCATAAAGTTTACCGATGCCTTTACCTTCTCATCCTTAGCCTCAATAATCTTGGCTTTCTTGGTACGCAAAAATTCATCGGCAGCTTCATAACTGTCTGAAGACGATAGTAATCGAATCAGCTTCAGTTCCAGCTGCTTCATTTTTACCACCGTATGCTTCTGCGAATATTGATTGGAATTATCACCCAGTTGCTTTTTGTCTATAAGGTCCTGCAACTTAAAAAGCGCAGCAGCTTTGTGCCTGCATACTTCGGTAATATTGTACGGACAAGTGCAGCGGGCCGATACTTTGCCATTGTTTGCAAAGTTGTTAATATGCACTTTATAAAACATCACATAAGAGTCATCTCTTACCCTGAAAGTAACGTTATTAAGTAGTTCATCGTATTCTACCAGCTCCACATAACCATTCATCATGATCTTCTTTCCACGCTTTACTACCTCGTCGGATGCAAAATTATAGATATGTTTTACTAAGTGTGGAAGTGCCATAAGTGTTGTGCCCGTATTACAGAAAGATTAATCGGACAAAATTAGGGTATTAAAGCCGCTCTTAATTTATTGTTTTGGTAAAATACAAAATAGCATAAAGTTTAGGTAAATATGTAGCCCTTATTAGCTAATTAA
>CAIVPM010000173.1 GCA_903907815.1 uncultured Chitinophagaceae bacterium
ATACAATTAATGTTATTCAATAATAAAATTCCAGTAAATAAACAAACATAAATGATAACGTTTGCGTAGAAAAAAGGCGGTTCCAATGCAACGAATTTGGCTTATTAAGATACCTTAGCGCTCTGAAACTAATTATTTATTAAATAAAAAAGGCCATTATGAAGTCATTTTCTACATTACGATCAACGCTAACTATCTTAGCTTGCATTTTTTCGATTTTCTCCGTATCTACCGTTAAAGCTCAGGGTATTTACTGGCATGAAGGATTCAACAACAATCCTGGTAAAATTGTATCAACTTCATCAGATCCATCTTTAGTTGCTGGCTCTGTTATTGTAAATTTCGAACAAGGAGATTCTGGTACTTGGGCATTTTATGGTGCTTACCGTACTACCGGTAGTGCTTGTGCTGGATATGGTGCTGGTCATATCAGATTTTTAAAATATACAGATGGAACTGTTCCGTTTGCAGTTTCACCAATAGTTGACAAGGGTATTTCTGAAATACATTTCACTCCAGTTGCAACTGGAACCAGTGGTAAACGTTTTTCTGTTCTTTGGACAGCTGATACTTCTGCAGTAACTACAAACTGGACTAAAATTCTGGATAGTGTCACTATTATTACATCTTGTGTTGATACTGTTTTACATGTAAACTTACCAACTGCTAAAAGAATCAAATTCAAAGATATTTCTTCAGCTTCAGGTTATCAAGTAGATTTTGATAGTGTTTATTTTAAAAGTGTACTTCCTTTACCTGCAAGATTTGCTGCTATTAACGCTAACTTAGTTAGCAACTTAGTAAAAGTAAACTGGACTTCAGATGTTGAAGTAAATACTGCTACATATTCAATTGAAAAATCTACCAATGGCGTTGACTTTAAAGAAATAGGAAAAATATTTGCTTCTAACAGCAGAAACTATTCATGGATAGATCCAACTCCTGTTAACGGAATTAATTATTACAGAATTAAATCTGTAGATAACAATGGTTCATTGAATTATAGTACAGCTGTAAAAGTTATTCGTCAGATTAAAACTGGTATTTCTATATTCCCTAATCCAGTTCTTGACAGAAAAATGAATGTTCAATTAGATGGTTTTGAAGCTGGTAAATACACCCTAAATGTATTCAACATTAATGGTCAGAAAGTACTTACTACTTCTATAAACATGGAAAATAGTTCAATAGCACAAACTATCGCATTACCAAATTCTACTAAAGCCGGTGTATACCAAGTAGAATTGACTAATGGTGCGAACAGAGTTGTTAAAACAATTACTGTTCAATAAGATTTAGTTCATTATAACCTTAAGCAAGAGGGCTGAATTTATTCAGTCCTCTTCTTTTTTGTACATACTCCTACAGTAGGGTATACATAAGCTTAGGCGATAAAGTATTAAATTTTCTGTATAACGCTTATATTGATAGCTTATATTTGCCACCCATTTAAATAAAGCAACGACAAATAATTAAAAATGTATCGTACACACACTTGCGGAGAATTAAGAATAGCGCATAAAGAAACTGAAACAATACTTGCCGGATGGGTACAGACTATTCGTAAATTTGGTAGTATCACTTTTGTAGATCTTAGAGATCGTTATGGTATTACACAGTTATTATTTGGTGAAGAACTTACTAAATTGCTGGATGAATCGCCATTAGGCAGAGAGTTTGTAATTCAGGCTACTGGAATAGTGCAGGAAAGAAGTAATAAGAATCTTAATATTCCTACAGGCGAAATTGAAGTTAATATTACCTCCTTCAAAGTTTTAAATAAATCGGAAGTTCCTCCTTTTACTATTACTGATGAAACAGACGGTGGCGATGATATCAGAATGAAATACCGTTTTCTTGATTTAAGAAGAAATGCTGTAAAGAAGAACTTAGAATTAAGATATGCTGTAGGTAGAAGTACCCGTAACTATTTGCATGAAAACAATTTCATGGATATAGAAACTCCTTTCTTAATTAAATCTACTCCAGAAGGTGCAAGAGATTTTGTAGTGCCAAGCAGAATGAATCCTGGACAGTTTTATGCGCTACCTCAAAGTCCTCAGACTTTTAAACAGCTACTAATGGTAAGTGGTTACGACCGTTATTATCAGATAGTAAAATGTTTTAGAGACGAAGATTTACGTGCAGACAGACAACCGGAATTTACTCAGATAGACTGTGAGATGAGCTTTGTAGAGCAGGAAGATATTCTGAATATGTTTGAAGGTCTTGTAAAAAGAATCTTTAAAGATGTAAAGAATATAGATTATACCGATACAGTTGCAAGAATGACCTGGGAAGATGCCATGTGGAATTATGGTAATGATAAACCAGATATTCGTTTTGGTATGGAGCTGTTGAATATCAAGAAACCAGCTTCTGTTTATGTAACTAAATCTGATCGTACTGATTTAGTTGGTGGTGCAGACTTTAAAGTATTTGATGAAGCAGAAACTGTTATTGCTATTGCAGTTCCTGGTTGTAGTGAATATACCCGTAAGCAAACCGATGAAATTATGGAGTGGGTTAAACGTCCACAGATTGGTATGAAGGGAATGGTGTTTATTAAAGTAAATGCTGACGGTACTTATAAAAGTAGTGTAGATAAGTTCTTTAGTGAAGATAGGTTAAAAGCAATTGCCGATGCTGCAGGTGCTAAAGCAGGCGATCTGGTAATGATATTGGCGGGTGCAGAAGAAAGAACCCGTAAAGCTACCAGCGAACTAAGATTGGAAATGGGTAAACGTCTTGGGTTTAGAAAAGATGATGAATTCAGATTGCTTTGGGTACTTGATTTTCCTTTATTCGAGTATGCCGAAGATGATAACCGTTGGGTTGCCCGTCATCATCCGTTTACCTCTCCAAAGCCAAGCGATATTGAATTAATGATTAATACTTCACCGGTAATTACCGATGCGGCTAAGTATCTGGAACATCCTTATGCAAACATTAAGGCCAATGCTTACGATATGGTATTGAATGGTAATGAAATAGGAGGGGGATCTATTCGTATATTCCAGAGACCATTGCAGGAAAGAATGTTTGAAGCCTTGGGTATGGATGAAGAAGAACAAAACCATAAATTTGGTTTCCTTTTAGGCGCATTCGAATATGGTGCACCTCCTCATGGAGGACTGGCATTTGGATTCGATAGATTATGTTCTATTCTTGGTGGCAGCGAAAGTATCAGAGACTTTATAGCATTCCCTAAAAACAACTCTGGAAGAGATGTAATGCTCGATGCACCTTCTTCTATTGATGCTAAACAATTTGATGAATTACAGATTAAGTTAGATTTGAAGAATGTGTAAAATGGGTTTATACCAATTATATTTTAATGTCCGCCCACAATTAATATTAAGTTTTAACGTTTAAGATTCGTACAATAATTTATACAATGCCTGCGTTAAAAAAGATAGAAGTAAAAGAAAGTATTACAGAGTTAAAAGC
>CAIVPM010000174.1 GCA_903907815.1 uncultured Chitinophagaceae bacterium
ATGTAACCTTAACCGGACGTGACGAAACTTCATCAACCTTACCTGAAAAAAATAATAAAGAGCTGGATAAAGTATAATAATATTAAATGTAGTAATAAGTTGATTTAAGCAATGACTTTGAAACAAACGCTGCATTATTATTTATATCGATTTAAACCAACCAGACCTTTATAGGTCTAAAACTGGGAGATGTAAACTGGGACTAGAATCCTGCACTGGCAAGAACTCCAAGTATGGTATTTGTAAGGCCAAAGAAGATAGAGGTAAGTGAATAAGAATAAATGATTCCAACAAAAAAAGAGAGCTGAAATATTTCAGCTCTCTTTTCATTTATATCTATTCAGATAAGATTAGTGGTCTCTTCTTTCAGGTCTTTCCGGACGGCCTGGTCTGTCAGTTCTCTCAGGTCTGTCACCTCTTTCAGGACGGTCGTTAGACGTTCTTTCTGGTCTTGGCAATAAAACCTTAGCACTCAGCTTAAACTTACCTGTTTTAGCGTCTATATCTATCAGTTTCACTCTTACCTTATCGCCATTATTGAATATACCATCCATTGTTTCGATACGATTCCAGCTAATTTCGCTGATATGTAATAAACCTTCTTTCTTTGGTAAGAATTCTACAAATGCACCAAACTCTTTAACACCTTTTACCACACCATCATAGTCCTTGCCTATTTCAGGAGGGGTAGTTAAACCAGTAACCCATTCAATAGCTTTGTCAAGACTTGTTTTTTCAGCACTAAAGATACTTACTTCACCAGTGTTGCCTACTTCTTCAATATTGATAGTAGCACCAGTTTCGCGTTGTATCTCCTGAATAACCTTTCCACCCTGGCCAATTACTGCACCGATATATTCTTTATCGATAATCAGTTTAACCATTCTTGGAGCATGTGGTTTCACTTCAGCACGGTGTGCATCAATAGTGTTGTACATAGCATCCAGTATGTGTAAGCGACCAGCTTTTGCCTGGTTTAATGCTTCACGCATTACTTCCATGCTTAAACCGTCTACTTTAATATCCATTTGTACACCACAGATACCATCGCGGGTACCAGTAACTTTAAAGTCCATATCACCCAGATGATCTTCATCACCAAGGATATCGGTAAGGATAGCGTATTTGCCATCTCCTCTGGTAATTAATCCCATAGCCACACCACTTACGTGTTTAGGCACTGGCACACCAGCATCCATCAATGCAAGAGAACCTGCACAAACAGTAGCCATAGAAGAAGAACCGTTTGATTCAAGAATATCACTTACTACTCTTACAGTATAAGGATACTCGGAACCTGGCATCATTTGTTTTAAAGAACGCATAGCAAGGTTACCATGACCTACTTCTCTACGAGATTGTCCTCTCATCATCTTTACTTCACCTGTACTGAAAGGAGGGAAGTTGTAGTGTAAGAAGAATTTAGAATCTACAGAAACTGCAGCGCTTTCTACTAATAACTCATCTAAAGGAGTACCTAAAGTGATGGTAGTTAAAGATTGCGTTTCACCTCTTGTAAACAAAGCCGATCCGTGTGGAGTAGGCAATGGATCAATTTCCATAGCCAAAGGACGAACCTGATCTAAACTTCTTCCGTCTAATCTCTTTCTGTCATCCAGGATCATATCTCTTACTACTTCCCACTGAAGATCTTCGTAGTATTTTTTAGCTAACGATTTAGTTAATGCATCTGCTTCTTCTCCAAAGCTGGCAAGAACTTCATCCTTTAATAATTTATAAGCATCTGTACGTTGCTCTTTGCTGCTTGCGCTGGCAGAGATAGCATATACTTTATCTTTTGCAAATTCGTACACTTTAGCTTTGATTGTTTCGTCAGAAGCTGGTTTGGTGTAATCTCTTTTAGCAGTAACACCTTTAGCAGCAGCTAAAGCAACTTGTGCAGCAATTTGTACACGAATAGCATCGTGAGCAATCTGAAGTACTTCTACAAGATCTTCTTCGCTACACTCTTTACTTTCCCCTTCTACCATCATCAGATTCTTTTCAGTAGCTGCGATAGTAAAGTCCATATCAGCTTTCTCTAATTCTGAGCGATAAGGATTTACAATAAACTGTCCGTTTACACGAGCAACTCTTACTTCAGAAATAATTTCTTTAATAGGAATATCTGATACGGCTAATGCAGCAGATGCAGCTAAACAAGCCAATGCATCGGGCATTACTTCTTTATCCGAAGATACCAGGGTAACTAATACCTGAACATCACAAAGATAATCTTCAGGGAAAAGTGGACGTAAAGCACGGTCGATAAGACGGCTGGTTAATATTTCGTAGTCGTTTAATCTTGCTTCTCTCTTAAAGAAAGAACCTGGGATACGACCTGCAGATGCAAATTTCTCTTGATAATCTACGCTTAATGGAAAGAAAGACTGTCCTTCTCTTGGCTCTCTATTGGCACAAACAGTAGCAAGGATAATACAATTACCCTGACGAACTGTTACTGCACCATCAGCCTGACGGGCTAATTTGCCGGTCTCTATAATCACTTCAGCACCATTAGGCAGCTTGAAGCTTTGTTGAATTGGTTGTGATAACATTTTAATAAATTTAATTTTGATTAAGCTGGCAGCAATAGAGGGGAAGTGATATACAGAAAACAAGAAAATCCCAACATCATTAAAGAAGTTGGGATTTGTATAGTGTTAAAGATAATTATAACCGGTATATAACCCATCCTCTATCCACTATCAGTGGAAGAGAGAAATTATTTTCTTAAACCTAACTTAGCAATCAGTTCACGATAGCTGGTAAGGTTAGTCTTTTGTAAATAAGTCAATAAACGTTTACGTTTACCTACCATCTTCATTAGACCACGGTGAGTGGAAAAATCTTTTTTGTTCTCTTTTAAATGACCACTGATGTGAGCAATACGTTCTGTAACGTAAGCAACTTGAGCTTCAATGGATCCTGTGTTTGCTGCTGTTCCACCAAATTCAGTGAATATCGCAACTTTTCTTTCTTTTGTAATTGGCATCTGATAATTTCTTTTCTACTGAAAAATTTACTTCTTATATAATTGGCGGCAAAAGTAAGGGAATTGGTTGTATTGCAACAAATATTTTAGATTTATCCTATATAATATTGCCTGATTTGATGGTATTAACACTGTTTTTGCATCCAACAGACCCAGTTTCAGGCTTTTAAAGGTAGCTGTTCCATAGTTCAACTCCCTTTAGGGCCTTGGCTGCATCCCCAGATCCTGCAAATAGTTTTGTTACTCCTAAATGATTCAAATGGTGCATATCTGTACCTACAAATTCAACACAATTATCTTTAATTAGACGTTCAGATACCTTTTTCTCCATTTTCCCGTAATACCCACATATTGAAAGAAGATTTAACTGAAAAAAACAACCTCGGCTTCTTAGTGTAGCATAATAGTCATAATTAGAATGAAAGTACCCATAACGCTCCGGGTGAGCCAAGATAGGTTTGTAACCTGCTATATTTAAGTCGAATATTACATTTTCAATATTCTGATGAGGCATGGCGTAAGACATTTCAATCAGAATATAGTTGTCGCCCAAAGTTAAAAAGGGCTCTTTGTTTTTTAGCTTACGCTCAAATTCGTAGTCCACCATATACTCAGCCGCAGCCTGAATTTCTACGTTAATGTTCTCTTCTTTAAGTGCTTTTCTTACTAATTCCAGTTTAGGTAATATAGTTTCGGCACTATTCAAATGAACATCTGTAATAACATGTGGTGTACAGATTAACTTTTTATAACCAAGTGTTTGTAATTCCTTAATAAAAGCAACAGACTCCTCTATTGTTTGTAATCCATCATCTAATCCAGGAAGCAAATGGGAATGCATATCTGTCCCTATAAAGGAAAGCGCATTTACAATGTCCATTTTCTTTTTAAACAAGGAAGAGAATATCATTCAATATTATTTATTCAATTAAACCATTGGAGTTACATGACTCTTAGAAAACTCTATCACCATTACTTGAGCAAGACTTTCAATGAGTACATAGACTTTATTTTTATTACTTTTCAGCACCACACCCTTATTGTCCATAAATACTCCATGATTAATTTTAACCTTCGTGTTAGGTTCAAAATCATCAGAATTCATAGTACTTACTTCAACATCTTTCTCGTTAAGATATTTTTTGATGGTATCAATTTCAACATCTCTTATTACTGCAGGTTTTTTATTGTAATAAATGAAATTCATAACCCGATCTGTATTGAGAACGGTTTGTATCTCTGTTTCATTTATGTGTACAAAAACATAAGAGCGGAAAATCACTTCTTCAATAATCTTCTTTCTGTCACTCCATTGCTTTTCCACTTTTCTGGTGGGGCAATAGCATTCTATATTTTTGGAAGTTAGCAGATTATCAACCTTCATTTCGCTGCGGGATCTTGTATAAACCACCATCCATGCTTTATCATCCATTATTATTTTTGTTGTGTCGCTCATGAATATAGAATATACATAATAAATTTAAAAAAGCATTAAAACGCAAGAATACAAAATATCTAAGAGCTAGAAAAATTCAAATATTAATTTTCCATAACAATTGTCCCTGTTTTAGGCAAACTGGCATTGCGAATAGCAATTTGTCTTACAGCATTTGAAGCAAAACTTCTTAAAGCATTTTTTGAAATTTCATCGGTGCCAATCATTGCCGGAATACCAGCGTCACCACCTTCTCTGATGCTTTGAACTATAGGCACTTGCCCTAAAAACTTAAGATCGTACTCTTCAGCAAGATTCTTTCCGCCATCTTTTCCAAACAGATAATACTTATTATTTGGCAGTTCTTCTGGAGTAAAGTAAGACATGTTTTCTACCAACCCAATGATAGGCACATTTATTTGAGCCTGACTAAACATGGCAATCCCTTTTTTAGCATCAGCTAAAGCAACATTTTGTGGTGTGGTAACAATTACCACGCCTGTTACAGGTACAGTCTGCATTAAAGTAAGGTGAATATCGCCTGTTCCTGGCGGCATATCTATTACTAAATAATCTAAATTACCCCATTCTACATCGGTAACAAATTGACGGATGGCACTGCTGGCCATTGGTCCACGCCAAACAACTGCATTCTTTTCATCCACCAGTAAACCAATACTCATCAATTTGATACCATATTTTTCCAATGGCATAATGATTCCTTTGCCATCCACTTCTTTCATCATAGGTCTTTCTCCACGTACTCCAAACATGATAGGTACACTTGGGCCATATATATCTGCATCCATCAATCCAACGCTTGCACCGCCTTCAGCCAATGCTAAAGCCAGATTAGCCGAAATAGTGCTTTTACCTACACCACCCTTACCACTTACTACTGCAATAATATTTTTTACACCGGATAGTACGTTGTCTGCAGCTTTACGGGTAGTGGAAGTATTGGAAGTGAAATTTACAGTTACAACTGCTTCTTTGTTTACCAGAAGTTTAATAGCATTGGTACTGGCATTGCCCATCATATCCTTCATGGGACAAGCTGGAGTGGTAAGTACAATAGTAAAGCTTACGTTATTGCCATCAATTTCGATGTCTTTTACCATGTTTAAGGTAACTAAATCTTTACCCAGATCAGGCTCCTGAACATTACTGAGTGCCTTTAAAATATCTGCTTCTGTCATTGCGAAAGTTTTTATAAAATAGAAAATAAGGTCGCAAAATTAGCAGTACTGAGTTTACTTTGTGCTTGAATCGCTGTTTAATTTGTAAAATAGTTTTTCCGGTAATTCAAATAACAGATAATTTTTTATTAATGAAAACATTTTTCAGATATATTCTATTACTAGCAATCCTTGCAAAAAGCAGTGTTGTTTTTTCGCAAGCATCGCCTGTTAATACGCCTAAAAAAGATACTGTTATACAATTATATGGGGTGGTTATGACTGCAGATAGTTTACGAGCTATTCCTGCTGCCAGTATTGTAGTTGCAAATAAAGGAAGGGGAACACTTACTAATAATGATGGGGTGTTTTCTATTGCTGTCCTGAAAGGGGATAAAATAATATTTTCTTCTGTAGGCTTTAAAGAAAAATCAATAGTTATTCCTTCCAATCTTACCGATAATCAGTATAGCGTTATTCAATTGCTGGTTAATGACACCACTTTTCTTCCTGCTACTATTATTAAACCTAAACCATCACGTGAGCAATTTGAACGCGATTTTGTTAGCACTAAAATACCAGACGATGCGTATGAAATTGCTCGTCAGAATACACAAGAAAACAGATTAAGAGCTTTATTGGCTACTTTACCTGCAGATGGGAGAGAAGCTGTGAATTTTCAATTAAGACAACAGGCTAATAAATACTATTATGCCGGACAGTTACCACCTATGAATATTTTTAATCCAGCTGCTTGGGCTCAGTTTATTCAGGCTTGGAAAAGAGGTGATTATAAAAATAAAAATACAAATTAATAGATGTATCCAAATTTATACTACGCTTTTAAAGACTTATTAGGTATTGAACTACCTTGGTTAAAACTCTTTAATACATTTGGCTTTTGTGTGGCTCTATCTTTTCTTGCAGCTGCATGGATTGTAACTATTGAATTGAAAAGAAAAGAAGCGCAAGGATTACTGCATTATACCGAAGAGGAAGTTGTAGTAGGGGAGAAAGCTACTTTAACAGAGCTACTTACAAACTTTATTATAGGGTTCATATTTGGCTATAAAATATTAGGAATAATATTTGTGCCTAATGCTTTGAACGATACCCAGTCGTATATATTTTCTTCTCAGGGAAATATCTTTATGGGCTTACTATTAGGTGCGGTGTTTACAGGGCTTAAATGGTGGGATAAGAATAAAGTTAAACTAGATAAACCAGAGAAAAGAGTTATCAGATTTTGGCCCCATGATAGAGTAAGCGACTTAACTGTATTAGCAGCTATTTTCGGTTTTGCTGGAGCTAAACTTTTTAATGCTTTTGAAACCTGGGATGATTTTATTAAAGATCCTGTAGGTTCTCTAATTTCATTTAGTGGACTTACCTTTTATGGTGGGCTAATTGTAGCGGCAGCTGCGATTATGATATTTGCCAGAAAACATAAAATAAATTTATGGCATCTAACCGATTCTTTTGCACCTGCTTTAATGTTGGCTTATGGTTTAGGTAGAATAGGTTGTCAGATTTCTGGCGATGGAGATTGGGGTGTTCTGAATAGTGCTTTTATTACCACTATGGATGGTAAAGTAATACCAGCAACTCATCAGATGTTCAAAGATGTTTTTGATTCCAATCACATGTTTTACGGACACCGTTTTGGTCCTATAGAAACAGTTCAAAGTATAAACTTCCCTTCTTTTGCTCACTTGCCAAACTGGCTATTTGCTTATAACTATCCTCATAATGTAGTTAGCGAAGGACTACCAATCAGTAATTGTATCGGCAATCAATTTTGCAATCAGTTACCTATACCAGTTTTCCCAACTCCTTTGTACGAAACAATCATGAGCTTACTCCTTTTTGCTTTGTTGTTTTCTTTAAGAAAGAAGATTAAAATACCAGGAAGAATATTTGCTATATACCTTATGGTAAATGGGTTGGAAAGATTTTTAATCGAGAAAATAAGGGTAAATAGTACGTATACTATCTGGGGATTACACCCTACACAAGCTGAAATAATTTCTTTACTATTAATTATTACAGGCGGGTTTCTCTGGTGGTTTACAGGGAGAAAGAAGAGCGAATTAACTGAGAACGGTTTAATTTAAATTATAAGTTAAGTGTATAAAATTTAATCAATAATTGGCTAATTATACATCAGACTACAACCTCTTATATCACTGTTATCCATCCTTCCTAAAACTTCAAAGCTGCCGTCTTCATATACTATACCTACATCGTCGGTAGCTATAAAGGAACAACTACTGATGTTGGCTAAATCTATTATGTTTATGAGTCCTTTGCCTACAGTTGAAACATGAAGTGGATTGTCTTCTTTCCTTACTAAAACTTTCATCCAAGGGGGACAATTAAAAATGCCTTTTCCAAAAGAGTAACCTTGCGATAATAGTTCGGTCATGCCATATTCGGAATGTACTATTTCAACGCCAGAACCTTTCATCAGTTGCTTCTGTACTTCCATCCTGGTCATCTCTTTCTTTCTGCCTTTCATTCCTCCGGTTTCCATAATAATAGTATGCTTCAGCTCTATTGGATATAGTTCCAGAAAGTCCAGCAGAGCAAATGTTACCCCTAATAAAATGGTGGGTTGTTTGCTGGCTTCCAGTTCTACTAATGTTTTTTGTAATGCCTCTAAATCATTTAAATAAAAACCACTTTGAGTATGGCCTGATAGTTTGATAAGTTTATCTGCCATCAATACTAAAGAAGATCCTGTTCTTTCAAGATAGGAAGGAAGCAAAGCCAGAATACAATACTTATTTATATCTCCATAAAACAGATGGAACCCTTTAAGAAAACTTTCTTCATAAACAGCTAAGTCCTTTACAAAATGTTTGCTGGTATTCTGTTGGGTAGTTCCGCTACTTTCAAATGTTATTGCAGGAGTAAATTCAGTTGTTTTTATTTCGTGAGATTTAAAAAAAGAGATAGGAAGGAAGGGGATTTTATCTATATAATCATTCAATGAATTAATGCCTTCCTGCTTTACAGGTTCCTTTTTCAATAGCCTGCACCATTGATTGAAGGTAGTATTATTAAGGTACTGATATTCGAAAACATCATTACAAACACTACTGAAAGTATTGTGGTTAACAGAAAAAATCTTGTTAAGAAGTTGTTTCTCGTCTATCATGTAATGTTTTTAAATACATTTGATTGATTAATAGATGGTATTTATGCGTACAAATGTAATAATAGTTATTATTCTCGTGGTTTTATCAACAGCTTGTAAAAAGAACTGGATGACTAAGGATTCTAATTTAACCCTGACTAGCATTAGTACAGATTCTTTAAATTTAAATAATAATCTAACTTTCAATTTCGAGTTTAGTCATCCATATTCCGAAGATATTTATGACACTCTTTTTGTAAGAGTAAATTATAAGACTTGTAGCTTAAAAACTTTCGATACCACTCGTTTCATGGTTCCTTCTTTTACCAACGTAGCAAATCAGGTATGCAAATTGCAATACATTTTTACTTATGGTGGTGGTGGCCCTTATTTAGCAGGTTGTCAAAATGGAAATGGATCAGCTACAAGAGACAGCGCTTATTTTCAGTTTTGTCTTGTTGATGCAAAAAATAATCACAGCGATACTATTAAAACTAAAATGGTTTTACTGAATAAATATTAATGTAGAAAAACTACATCAACCATTTCCATCATTAATTATCCATTATCAATTACCTTAACTCCTTCGTTGTTGATGGTAGTTAAGTAGGTATGATAATCCAATCCAATCTTATTGTAAATATCTTTCATTACTTCTTCTACTGCTTCGGCATCTTGTTGCGTTTTACTCAACATAAAGATGGATGGTCCAGAACCCGATATCCCTCCTCCTAATGCACCTGCTTCTTTACACAATCTTTTTACATCGTTAAAGCCAGGAATCAATATACTTCTTACCGGTTCTATTATTACATCTTCAAGGCTTCTTCCTATCAGGTCGTAGTCGTGTTTTAATAAGCCTGCAACCAGTCCGGCAATATTTCCCCATTGCTTAATGGCATCTTTCAAAAGGACAGTATGTTTTAAAATCTGTCTTGCATCCGATGTTCTTACTTCTATTTGAGGATGGACAATTGTTACAAATAATTCTGGTGGTTTAATAGGCACTATATCCAAAGGGAAAATAGAGCGGATAAGTGTTACACCGCCATAGATTGCAGGGGCAATATTGTCGGCATGTTTTACACCGCTTGCTACCTTCTCTCCAAACATGGCAAACTGCACCAAGTCTTCATTGGAAAATCTTTTGCCCAGCAATTCATTCGCAGCAACTACAGCGCCAGCAGCACTTGCAGCACTACTACCAATACCACTGCCTGGTTTTATTTGTTTCTTACTGGTTAATATTAATCCTTTTACATCGGGCGCTTTATCCAGTAATGCAAGCAATGCTGCACCACTTACATTCTTCTCCGGATCGGTAGGTAAATCATATTCGTCTTCATTGAAAATATGTATCCCGGGTTCATTGGTTTGCGATACACTCAATACATCAGAAGGTGCATTTACAGCAAAGCCCAGTATATCAAAACCGCATACCATATTAGCTACAGTAGCAGGGCTGCTGACTGTAACTTTTTTACCGATTGGTTTTGCAGTTATTTCTTTTTGATTACTCATTTAATTTCTTTTAAATCAGGATTAAATCTTATCAGAAAATCAAGGGGCTACACGAATGATATCTGCAAATACGCCGCTTGCTGTCACATCTGCACCTGCACCAGCACCCTTTACTACTAATGGTTGTTCCGGATAGCGTTTGGTGTAGAATAATACAATGTTGTCTTTGCCATATAAATGGAAGAAATCGCTTTCTGCTGGTACATGTTGTAAACCAACTGCAGCCTTTCCATTTTCATAGGAAGCAACAAATTTTAGTTTGCAGTTTTCAGCAGCAGCTGCATCATATAAAGCTTTAAAATGAGCTTCGTGTTTTTCCATTTCACCATAGAAGTCTTCTACAGAACCATCAAAGCAGGATGCAGGTAAGAAACCGTTATTGGTAATGTCGGTCATCTCTATTAATTGTCCCGATTCACGAGCCAGAATTAATATTTTTCTCATTACATCAGTACCACCTAAGTCCAGTCTTGGATCTGGCTCTGTATACCCTTCTTTTTGTGCTTGTCTTACTACAGAAGCAAAGGTTTGTTTGCCATCATAGTTATTAAATACAAAGTTTAAAGTGCCAGATAATACAGCCTGAATCTTCGTAATCTTATCGCCACTTCTTACCAGATCATTCAAAGTGCCAATGATAGGCAAACTTGCTCCTACATTGGTTTCAAAGAGGAACTTAGCATTGAATTCTTTAGCAGTTGCTTTTAGTTTAAGATAATTTTCCAGAGAAGAAGCTGCTGCTATTTTATTGCAGGCTACTACCGAGATACTCTTCTGTAATAGTTTATTATATTGAAGAGAAACTTCTTCATTGCCCGTAACATCTACATAAACACTGTTACGAAGATTATGGTCAATTATAATTTTAGTTAACTCTGCAATATTGGTAGGCTCGCCTTTCTTTTCAAGATCTTCCTGCCAGTGCGATAAATTAATGCCGTCTTTTCTTACCAGTGTTTTCTTACTATTACTAATACCAACAATTCTTAATTGAAGGTTAAGTTCATTCAATAAATATTCTTCCTGTTGCTTTAATTGTCCCAGCAATTTACCGCCTACATTTCCTACACCAACTATGAATACGTTCAACTGTTTATTGGTAGATTCAAAGAATGCTTCGTGCAGAACATTTACCCCTTTCTTAGCATCGTGCTGAGATATAACTGCAGAGATATTTTTCTCCGAAGACCCTTGTGCAATGGCTCTTATATTGATACCGTTTCTTCCTAATGCAGTAAACATTCTACCACTGATACCAGGGTGGCTCTTCATATTGTCACCCACTACGGCAATGATAGAAAGATCGTGCTCCAGTTTAATTGGCTCCAGTTTATTAGTAAGTATTTCTATTTCAAAAGTAGCATCCAGTACCTTCTTTGCTTTAGCGGCATCTCCTGTATTAATACCTACACAAATAGAATGCTCTGAAGAACTTTGTGTGATTAGAATTACATTAATTTTCTCGTGAGCAAGTGATTCGAATAAACGCTTGGAGAATCCAGGTATACCCACCATGCCACTACCTTCCAGACTTAGTAAGGTTAGTTTATCAATGCTCGAAATACCAGTAACTATATCATGACTAACTTTCGATACATCGCTTTCTATAAGAGTACCATAATCAGTAGGTGCAAAAGTGTTTTTTATCCAGATAGGAATATTCTTCTGCATAGCAGGCTGAATGGTAGGAGGGTAGATAACCTTGGCGCCAAAATGCGACAACTCCATTGCCTCTTTATAAGAGATATGTGGAATAGGTTTTGCATTGCTAACCCATCTAGGGTCAGCAGTCATCATGCCCGATACATCGGTCCATATTTCCAATGTTTCAGCATTGATGGCTGCAGCAAAAATAGCCGCAGTATAATCCGATCCACCTCTACCCAATGTAGTAGTTTGTCCTTTGCTATCACTCGCTATAAAGCCCGGAGCAATGTATAATTTAGAAGCCGTAAACTGTATAGCTTTACGAATATGTTGAGTAGTAGATTCGAAGTCTACTTTAGCATGACCAAAATTAGAATCAGTAGTAATTACCTGTCTGGAATCTATCCACTCATGTTCCATGCTTAAGGAACTGAAATAAGCAGAGATTATCTTGGAAGATAATAATTCTCCATAGCTAACTATGCGGTCTTTTGTTCTGCCCGAAAGTTCCTTTAATCGGTATACTCCTTCACAGATATCTTCCAGTTCATTAAAGTTTGTTTTTACTAAACTCAGACAGCTGCTTTGAGAAGTTACTGGCAATAAATTGCGAACTGTTTCTATATGTTTTTTCTCCAGTTCGGCCAGTGTTTGTTTATATTGTTCATTGCCCTCTGCTGCGGTGTGCCCTGTCTTTAATAATAAATCTGTAACGCCACTTAAAGCAGAGACTACCACAAGGCAACGGTTGTAATCAGAGTTTTTAATTACCTGAACGGTCTTTTGTATGTTTTCAGCATTTGCTACGGAAGTTCCTCCGAATTTTAGTACTTGCATGCTCAATTGTTTTTTATACTGATAAAAATATGTTTGTTATAAAAAGGATGTTGTAATCCTGTTGATGAATGAGTTGATATATAATGTATAACCCCTAAAGGGTGGTGAATGTAGAGGTAGTATAGCCTGTAAAAGGCATATTAGCCGGCATGGAAATGATCACTGTTGATATAAATTGTGTATGACTCATCTTGTTTAAAATACGCTACGAAGATAGGAGAATTGATAATATACTCTATAGTGGAATTTTATAGTACAAAATCGAAGGTCTGTAATCTGGTTATTTCATCATTTTGTAATTCAAAAAAGGAGGAAATAAGCTATTCATCGGAAAAAATGAACATTTCGCCGCCAATATTTTAAAATAAAGTAATAGAATTATACTTTAGCTGTATCAAAAACAGTACAAACAACTGTTCATATTTAAAAATCTAATAATGCTTCCATTTATGAAAAACACAATGCAAACAAATGGTCCGGTTGATGCCAACAAATCAGCTTTAATGTCAGTAATAACTATTACTACCCGTCAGTACATTATTTCTATTCCTACCAATGTAAATCAAAATGTATCCTTCCTAAGGTTGATGAATTAAGAAAGACCAGGAGATAAAAGATAGATGATACCAGACTAGAATTACAATTGAATTAAATTGTATTCTGTATTATCTTAGTACTAAAATCTAAATACTAATATCTTTAATTTGCCTATATTTATTCTTTTAAATATGGCAAACAGATTCAGCGCAGAACACAATAGTATTTGTAAACTTTTTGGAATAGAAGTTCCCATCATTCAGGCAGGAATGGTTTGGGCAAGTGGTTGGAAACTTGCCGCTGCAGTAAGCAATGCCGGAGGACTAGGCATTATAGGTGCAGGAAGTATGTATCCTGATATTCTGCTGGAAAATATACAGCAATGTAAGGTAGCTACAAACAAGCCTTTTGCAGTAAATCTGCCACTGCTATATCCCGATATAGAATCGCATGTACAAACCATTATTAATCAAGGTGTAAAAATTGTTTTTACCTCGGCAGGTAACCCTAAAACGTATACTCCCATATTTAAGGAACATGGCATTACCGTGGTGCATGTTGTAAGCAGTAGTCTTTTTGCACAAAAGGCTGCTAATGCAGGCGTGGATGCTATTGTAGCCGAAGGCTTTGAAGCTGGCGGACATAATGGTCGTGAGGAAACTACTACTATGGTGTTGATTCCTGCAGTGCGAAAAGCAATTAATATTCCTTTGATTGCAGCAGGTGGAATTGCTACCGGTGCACAGATGTTATCTGCTATGGTATTGGGTGCCGATGCGGTTCAGGTAGGTAGTCGTTTTATCTGTACGCCAGAAGCTTCTTCTCATCCCGCTTTTAAACAGAAAATACTGGAAGCCAGAGAAGGCGATACGCAACTGATGATGAAAAAAGCAGTGCCGGTTCGGTTACTCAAGAATCCTTTTTATGAACAGATAAGCAATGCAGAAAACAATGGTGCCGATGCTGCAGCATTAAATGCTATCCTGGGAAAAGGTCGTGCTAAAAAAGGCATGTTCGAAGGCGATTTAATAGAGGGAGAACTGGAAGTAGGACAGGTAGCTTCGCTGATTAATAATATTAAACCTGCCGCAGATGTAGTAAAGGAACTGTGGAATGATTACCTTGCAGGGGTTGAAGAAATTGTACAGTCAATGTAAGACGTTGTTCTTCTTCGCACAAACCTTATGGAAGAAGAAATTGTTTATCAGATAGCGCTTACCCTTATTGATGGTATAGGTCCCATTCAGGCCAGGAATCTGATAGATAAATTTGGCACTGCAGCCCATGTTTTTAAAGCCAATATTCAATACATAGAATCTATAGAAGGCATTGGTACTATTAAAGCCAGATCCATTAAAAACTTTGTCAACTTTAGTGAGGCAGAAACAGAATTATCTTTTTGCCTTAAACATAATATTCAGCCCTTATTCATTGCCGATAAAAATTATCCCAAACGTTTATTAAATTGCTTCGATGCCCCCACCATGTTGTATTACAAGGGCAATGCAGATTTAAATAATACTAAAGTAATTACCATTATTGGTACCCGAAGCAATACCGATTATGGCAAGTCTGTCACCGATAAACTGGTGGAAGGACTTACTGCTCATAATGTACTGGTAGTGAGTGGATTGGCATTGGGTATTGATACCATTGCTCATAAAGCAGCTTTGCACAACGAGCTACAAACGGTGGGCGTGCTGGGGCATGGACTGGATACTATTTATCCGGCTCAGAATAAATCGCTGGCAAAAGAAATGCTACAACAGGGAGGTTTACTAACCGAGTTTAGAAAAGGTATTACCCCTGAAGCTTTTAACTTTCCCCGAAGGAATAGAATAGCTGCTGGTATGGCCGATGTAACGGTGGTAATAGAAACGCAGAAGCGTGGCGGTTCCATGATTACAGCCGAATTGGCGTACCAGTACAATCGCGATTTGTTTGCTGTTCCCGGCAGATTGAACGATCATAAAAGTATGGGTTGCAATCATCTTATACAGCAGAATAAAGCCATCATTTATACCCATGTAGAAGAGTTTATTAAAACGATGGGATGGGAATTAAATCAAACTAAATCGCATAAGAAACAACGCGAACTATTTATAGAACTTACCCCCGAGGAAGAAATTATTATGACCATCTTTCGGGAGAAAGAAATTACTCATATCGATGAGTTGCATACCCGCAGCGGACTCAACAGTAGTAGCATTGCAGCCGCAGTGTTAAACATGGAATTGCAGAACATTATTCTATCCATGCCAGGTAAAATTTATAAGGTGCTGTAGGAAGTATTTAAAACTATTATTCCTTATATCTTTTGGAGGGGTTCCTATTATTATGAAACACTGATACAATTACAATAATATTCTTGCGTTTATTGACTTTGTAAATAATAGAAAATGGAAAGATGTTAAGGCTGGTTTCTCTATATGATTTATACTTACAAGGGTATCTTTCAGGGAATTGCTCTATTTGTTTAAGTTGTTGTATTAGTTCTTTAAAGAATCTGTCACCAAGTCCTCTTTGTCTTTCTTCATACCAGTCCCATGATTTTGATATTTCCAGATTTGCTTTTTTACTTATTATATTACGATACAGATTGCTATTTACCATAACGTTTTGTTCTTAGCTGGTCTATAGTATCTTCAAGTTCTGCAATACTCATTCCCTTATCCTTTCCCAATTCCAAAGCTTCCACTCTGTTATCCAGCTCCTTAGTAAAATCTGGGTTCTTCCACCATTCATTAGCTTTTTCTATATCATCTTCCAGTATCATATATATAGCCTTTACTTTTTTATCATCTGCAACCCTGATAAAATCGTATAGCTTTTCTCTTATCGATAATGTTGACATATTTTATAGGTATTTAAAACAAATTTACTTTTTATAAATTAACAACCAAACTTATATTAAATATATGTCCGTGAACACATAAAATGTATTGATGGGCAGTTTAAGAATGTATGTTTTATTTCATTACATTTTTTCAAGATATCTTCTTATTTTTTAGTAAATTTCTTTATCAAAAAAGCACTGTTCTTTCGAACAATGCTTTCTTTAATTTTATAAAAAATAGTGATTAGTAAATGGTAAGATTGTTGGCGTCTATTTCTATAATATCTCCCTTTTCTTTTAGTATAGCTACCCCTTTTTCTTTTGCTTGCATTTCCAGTTGTGGATAGAATGAACGGCTTGCAATACCCAGATAAAAGTTATGATTTGCATAGTATGGAAACAGCAGTTTAAAGTTGGCTACTTTCTTATCTATCAATTTCAATAAATCGCTTTCATTAGCCTTGTATTTACACTCTATTAAAGCTACTTCTGTTCCGTTAAACATGGCAATATCAAACTCATCTTCGAACCTTGCAATTTTGCCATGAAGGTTTCTGCTTATTTCATCAAATTGCAAATTCCCCAGTCTGCGGTTTTCGTATAAGGAGTTATAAAAATAATCTTCGGTATTTTCTCCATTGTTATTAGACATGCCTCCAAGATGTATACCCATTCTGGCTAATGTTGCTTCTGTTTTCAACATTTGTGCTTCTGTTTTAGCTTGCGCAATTGCCAGATCACTAAATTTTTTCTCCAAATCACTACTAAACATAATTCCTCCTTTCTTACAAATATACCCTATTCTGTAGCAGAATAAATTTATTATATCCTAATCCGGTTTTACATCTTTTATTGATTTAATAAACGGACCAGAACCTCTAAGGTTAAGGGCTAAAGCATAGGCACTTACTGCCACTTCGGATGCAAGCCCTTCTGCAGTAGCTACATGATGCGTATCAGCTGTAACATAAATAGTTTTACCTCCAACTGTAATTACCAGTGTATTACCCATTTGCTTTATAGTAGCCTCTGGTGGTGTTAATGCAAATAAGTAAGTAGATACATGGGGCTGTGCATCTGCACTAAGTGCAACAGTGCCGGTTTTGCTGCCTATAGAAGAGGTAAATCCTCCTAATGTAGAAGGAATAATGGTAGGTACTGTTTCGGTAACGGTACAATCGTAACCTGTTGCTAATTTAGTATGCCCTTACAGGGCTTTTTTATATTTGTAGCCTTCTTAAAGAACTCTTTTGCGTAATCTGGGATAAATAAACCCAATTTTATACGGTAACCTTAGTAATAATTACGATGGTTGATTGATTATATGCATCGATTTTATTGTTAAGCACGGTGATTGAGCGTTTAAGGGAGACGGATGGAGAAATATCCTGGTTGTATGACTGATTATCCTGTTAAAAAAAATTATTTTTTGCTGAGATGGACTGTTTAAGCTGGATGGCAGACTACATAAGGCTGATGGATGCCTGATTATTGACGTTGCAAGTAGAGATGCTGAACATGGTTTTTCGATTCCCGACGATGGAAATTGATTTGCCAACGATCTTTTTATTGTTCCCGACGCTGTTTGTTTGATTCCCGACGATGGAAGACTGATTGAACCCGCTGTTTGTTTGAATGCCGACGATGGAAGACTTGTTGAACACGCAGTTTGCCTGATTGCCATTGATTGCGAAATTCTTTGCGGTAATATTACCGCCTCTGTTGGTGTTCTTCACCAACAGAAAACCACCAGCCAATTTATTCAAACAAGAAATATTTGTTTATTATAGAAATAGTAAGAATATTTGAAGCTAAATTCCTTGAAATGAAACTTAAATATACCCTGTTTATTGTATTATTAATTATGTCATTTATAGTACATTCACAGACAATTAAACTTATTCCCAACCCAGATACAATAAGTAATGGTTTTTCAAACTGGTCTAAAGCATTTAATAATTATTTGTATGCACCCTATAAAAATTCAAAAGGGAAATATCAATTGGTGAAATTCGATGGGAAAAAATTTACAATGTATAATAATCCAGATACTGGAAGTATTTCATACATTTTAGGAAGTGTTCAATATAAAAATAGTATTGTATTTCTTTATGAAAATAAATTTAAACAATATCAACTAGCAAAATTTGATGGGTCAAATGTAATATTATTAAATAACCCAGATACAGGGTTAGGTATAGCTTTATATAGTTCGCATAATGATTCAACTATTATTTTGTTCAATAACGAATTATATTTTGTTTATATAGATATCAATAATGTGAATAGATTAGCAAAGTTTGATGGTTCAAATATTACTCTTATTTCAAACCCCGATGCTAGTAAGGTTGGAATTAATGATAATAAATTAGTTGTATTTAAAAATAACCTTTTTTTTGGCTATACAGATAATCTAAACAATTACAGACTTGCAAAGTTTGATGGTAGTAAAATTTCAATAAATAATATAGGAAATTTGACTTCAAAAATATCTGATTTAGTCGAGTATAAAAATAATTTAATATTAGTTTCTAAATGGTCTTTAATCAAGTATGATACAATAAATTTTACTAATGTTAGTTATCCTGACACAAGTTATTTTTATGATTTGGATAATATTTTAGTTAGTAATGGCAATTTATATTTTACACTTGAAAATCAGAAAGGTATTTTTAATACAGTAAAGTATGATGGCAATAGCTTTATAAAAATAGCTAATCCTGATTTGGGTGGTTCTGTTAATACAACATATCAGAAATTTAATAACGAGGTTTATTCGAAGTATTCTAAAATTAATGGTAAATTTATATTAAGAAAATTTGATGGATATGATACTACATTTTTCAATAACCCAGATTCAGGTTTGGGTGTTGAAGGATGTGGAGTTATTAATAACAAATTATTTGTTGCATATCAAAACTTAGCTGGAAAACTACAATATGGCAAAGTAAATGGTAGGAACATTACATTATTCAGTAATCCTGATGCAGGACAACCAGTTTATTCTATATGTAGTATAAATAACGTTATTTATGTTGGATATCAAAATGCTAAAGGAAAAGCACAATTGGCAATATTAGATAGTTCCGTTTCTTACATTGTAAATGGAAATATGTTAACCCGTAATAATGATTATATTAATGATGTAAAAGTTAAATATAAAGGTGAAATTCAAGGAGATTATATTTGTGACAATTTAGGTTCTTTTTATATCAATTTAGAAATTGGCAACTACACCATCATCCCTTCCAAAAACAACGACATCAACAAAACCAACGGAGTTACTTCTTTAGATTTAGCATTAACCCAAAGCCACATACTAGGCAAGAACAAACTAAACAATCCGTATAAAATAATAGCCGCCGATGTAAATGGAGATGGTAAAATAACCACCCTCGATCTGGTGTATATGAAACGCTTAATACTGGGTATTGATACTACATTCACCAACAGTACCACTAAAGAAAATAGACTCTGGGCTTTTGTAGATAGCAGTTATCAATTCCCCGATACTACCAATCCTTTTCCTTTCAAAGATAGCATTAGCTATATAGGGTTAAGCGCCAATAAATCCAACCAATCCTTTATAGGCGTAAAACTAGGAGATGTAAACTGGGACTGGAATCCTCTATTGGCAAAAACACCAAGTAAAGTATTTGTAAAGCCTAAGAAGATAAGTATTAATGAATAAAGCAAAATAGGTTTGAGTAATTGAGGAAAATAATTCATATTTGATTAAATTCCTTTGCATGAAGTGTAGCTACATATTGATATTAATGACTGCAATATTGGCGCTGAACAAAGGGAGTGCTCAGTATAAAACAGATCAGCTGATTATTCAGTTTAAAGCTCCCATTCAAAAAGAAACCCAAAAACTTATTGCCGATAAAACTTTTGGAATTGATGAAATCGATGATATTCTCCTTAAATATGATCTGATAAAAGTTCAGAAAATAATAGCTTCCAGAGACCTTAGAAACAGACTCTATGTTTTAAAGTTTAAGCAGTCCACTATTATTGAAGTTGTTGTAGAAGAATTGAAACAATCAGTCAGTAAAATTCAGCTTGATTTTGTGGAGCCCGACTTTATAGGAAAGAGCAGTGGCGTTAAAAAAGTAATTCCCAACGATACTTATTTTTCTTATCAATGGAGCCTGAATAATAATGGAAGTTTTTCTATGTCGCCTGCCAAAGCTGGTGCAGATTTAGATATGGAAGAAGCCTGGGCATTGCAGACTGGTGATACCGGAATTATAGTAGGGGTGTTAGACTCCGGTGTTAAAATAGATCATCCCGATTTTGCAGGTAGAATATGGAAAAACTATGCTGAAATTGCATTCAATGGATTGGATGATGATGCAGATGGATATATAGACGATGTAAATGGCTGGAACTTTGCTTATGGCAATAATAATGTGATGGATGATGAAGGACATGGAACCAATGTGGCCGGTATTATTGGAGCAAAAAGTAATAATGGACTTGGATATTCTGGGGTAGATTGGAAGTGCAAAATTATGTCTTTAAAAACACAGGACAGTACTGGTAATGGATATTATTCTGCCTGGGTATCTGCCATATATTATGCTGTTGCAAAAGGGGCAAGAGTATTAAATATGTCGGTAGGAGGAGTGTCTGTTTCAACTGCCGTTAATAATGCAGTTAGCTATGCAATTGCAAACAAACTAGTGATAGCCGCCTGCATGATGAACACTAATTCAAACACGCCCTACTATCCTGCAAAATGTAATGGAGTAATAGCAGTAGGCGCTACCAATGCAAATGATACAAGGTGCAATCCTTTTTTCTGGAGTACCAGCAGTGGTAGTAATTATGGAAGTCATATTTCGGTAGTTGCTCCGGGCAATTATATCTATGGTCCAAACCATCAATCCAATACTGATTATTCCTGGTACTGGGGAGGCACTTCTCAAGCTACGCCACATGTAGCTGGTCTGGCAGCTTTATTACTTGCACAGGATAGTACCAGAACGCCAGCACAAATAAAGTCTGTTATAGAAAGTACTGCTAAAGATCAGGTAGGTTTAGCAACAGAAGATACCCCCGGCTGGGATCAGTATTATGGTTATGGCAGAATAAATGCCTACAAGGCGCTGGACTATTATTATACTTATGTAAATGGTAGCATTAAAACACCATTGGGCTATAAAGTAAAAACAGTAAATGTATCCTTTACGGGCACAAAAAGTATTGCTGCTCCAATAGTTTTATCCGATAGTACAGGAAGTTATAATCAACAACTAATAAAAGGATACTCCTATACTTTTAAGGCTTCTAAAAACAACGATATCAATAAAACAAATGGTGTAACTACTTTGGATATTGCATTAGTTCAAAGTCATATTTTACAGAAATCAATATTGAATAGTCCCTACAAAATGATTGCGGCAGATGTAAATGGGGATGGTAAAATAAGTACACTGGATATAGTACTGATGAAGCGTTTAATATTAGGACTGGATACTGCTTTTACAAATAGTAAAACAGGAGAGAAGCGTCTATGGGCCTTTGTGGACAGTAGCTACACGATTCCAGATACTACTAATCCATTTCCATATAAAGATAGCATTAGTTATTCTGGAATAAGTCTTAGTCAAACTAACCAAAGCTTTGTAGGTATTAAACTTGGAGATGTAAACTGGGACTGGAATGCAGCACTCGCAAGAAGTATTTATGCAGGAAGTAAAGCAGCAATAGAGAATAAAAGTTTCCAAGAGACAACCAATAGGGTAGGAGATTTAAAAAGAAAAAACAAATATCTAAAACCAGATAAAAACTAAGCGTTACAAAAAATAGTATCACTATAAATAAAACAAAGATTCCTCGGCAATTTTGCAGAAGAATCTTTGTTTTACGCAACCTTATTCCATTGGAGTTATTCAATATTTAAAATTCAACATTCAACATTCAACATATATATATACTCCTAACTCCTAATAAAAGGATTAATCATCTCTACGTCTTCCACCTCCCGGAGGGCCAAAGTTTTGCATCATCTCTTTAATAGTATTTCTATATTCTTCTCTGGTTACCTTCTTTCCTTTAGTAGGTTGTTTTATATCTTTTTTGTTTACGGTAGGTTTAATGTCTATTGCAGTAAAAACCATTTCTCCATTATTTACATCCAGCATCAGAATTACACCCGGTAAGCCACCATTGTTTTCGGGTCCTACCGGACTAATAATGTCTTCAGCAAACCAGGCAGTTATATCCAGCGTAATATCTTTCAATTCAGGTGCTTTGCCAGCAGAGTCATTTTCATTTCCTCTTCTTCTCATCATAGCACCTGCAACTTTTGCTGTTTGTTTAGTAGTAGCTTTAAAACAATTGTGTCCCAGCACTTTCATGGTTTCGCCGGTTAGCTTCCACGCTTGTTTCTTAATAGTATCAGTAATGATGAATGTTTTGGAAAAGATTTCATTTTGTTCAATCAATAAACCGGTAGCATAGTTTTTATAAATCTCACCACCATCGCCAGGCATTTTAAAGGCCATTCTCATACCACCTCCACCGCCTTCAAAAGGGTCGGGACTTTCATCTTCAGGAATAGCTTTGTAAATAGAAGTACTGTCGCTGAACATTAAAAGGTGTTTGCTGACTCTGAATTCAGGCATCATGGCTTTCATTTGTTCATCCTGAATTCTTTTGTGCATATTAATCTTTCGCTCATAAGTAATTACGCCTTCCTTTACCTGAGCTTGTGAATTCAATACAAGCATTGAAATCATGGTAAGCAACATCAATATTTTCTTCATGGTAATTTTTGGACAAAAGTATCATTTGTATTTAAATAATAAACTCCTTTTATCATTGTTATTATTCTATAACAGCACTGGAACTATATAAAAAATTTAAATACTACTGGTCGTTTTTTCCATTCACCGACAAATTTAGGTAGTTGGCCGTGTCGGTTTTAATTGTAAAAACGGAGGCAAGTACTTTTACGTAGTTAAAAATGATAAGTCTTTCTTGTCTGTTAATATATACTTGAATTACAAATTTATAATTTTTAAATACCAATATCATCATACAATAATCATTAATAATGATACAGCTATTTAGAATTAATTTTAATAATATACGTAAACAATGTTTTAGGAGGGTGTATTAAAATCCATACAAATTTTAGTTACAGAGGCATAATTTGTATTGTAGAGTTGGGTTTTAACGTAGTGGTGTGGATAATTGTAGATGTATAGTTAAGTTTTTAAGATTGTAGTCCTAATATGACTGTTTTAGGTTTAAATAGTACAAAAAGTTGAATGGTTTTGGTATTGTTCAGCCATTTTTTAATAAAGATATTTGTGTTCGAAATCGTTACAATGTTTATAGAAAGTCCATACAATTTGTTTAAAAGTATTAGTAATAAGTACAAAAAATTGCCTGTAAGGAGTTTTTCAATAAATAATTTAATTAATTACAATATTTCGTTCCAATATTTCGTTCCAATAACTAGTAATTCCGTCAAAATGAAAAGAAGTCTACTTTCTAAGTTAGATAGCATGCTGTCTAATTTAACGTTTGTTAGAAATTATTCTACATTTTTTGCTATTGTCTTAATGATAATGGTGTCAAATACAGGATTGTTTGCACAATGTGATGTTAACCAATTATACGACAAAATTATCAGTGGTTACCACGGATCAATCACTTTAAAGAATGATGGCACCTATGCTTGCTGGGGTCAAACCATGAAAAGTGATGGTAGTACAGATGCATTAGTACCTCAGGATATCAATTCTACCAACTATTCAGCTTTAGGGGCAGCTACTATATACAAAGCTGCTATGGGCGGCGCAGGTGGTGGTGGAAACGATCAGATGATTCTCTTAACAAGCAGTGGGATTTTTGCATGGGGTGGAAAGAGCAATGTATTAAAAAACACACTTACTAATGTCAATACCTTTGGTAACATAACTGCACCAACTGGTGGAATAGGAAGTACAAGCCTTGATTTACCTACAGGAGTTACTCCAACTGATGTTCAGGTGATGTATGCTACTTACCAGACATTAGTAATTGTAACTAAAATAGTAAACAATGTTGGTGGTAATGTATATATACTTACGCAAACAACTTTAGCGGTTGAAGGAAATGGGGGAACGGCTGCAACGAATGGTTCTTCTTCCTGGCAACAGGTAAAAATAAATTCTTCTACATATTTAACAGGTGTAACTGCTGTTAGAGGTCAGGTGAGTACTAATGCTATTAATGCATTTATGGCTTTAACTGCTAATGGAGATGCTTATACCTGGGGAAATGCAACTTATCTGGGAGATGGCAATGCAAGTGCTGCAAGAAATTATGCAACCAAAATGACCTTGCCAGCTGAGTTTTCCGCTTCCAATGTTCCTAAAATGATTGGAGTTGCTGGTGGTATCAAGAATACAACTAGTGTTAAGAATACATACTATATATTAAGTAACGCAGGGAATTTATATTCTTTAGGAGATAACACTAAAAAGCAATGTGGTGATTTTACGACAACAGAAAGATTAAGTTGGGTAAATTGTAAAAGTGATGCTTCTACCAATTTTACCAATGTAAACTTTATAACTTGTCAGGAGCATAATGCTTCCAGCGTTTCCTGTATAGCTGCCATTACAAAAGATGGTAAGTTGTACGACTGGGGAGAGGATGATGGAGAATTGCTCGGAAGAGGTTCTGGATCTACTGCTACTTATGATCCTGGAATTGCGCAGGGTTCATCGGGTAGTATTGCAATTACTGCAGAAATGGGAGGCCATACTTTAGTTTATCTTAAGTCTGGCTCTTCTGCTTTTTGCTATGTTGGTCATAAAACAAATGGTAGCATGGGAGACAACGTTTCTGCAAGCTCTAATGTTTATTCTTTCGATTGTACTAATACGCCTTCCATTAGTATTTGTGGTTATGTGCCAATATCAGCTAGTACTACTAATTCTACCATTACTGTAAATCCAACAACCATATTTGCTAATGGAGTTACTACTTCTACCATTACAGTTCAGCTAAAAGACGCATCTGGAAACAATCTTACTACCAGTGGTGGTACAGTTGTTATTAATGCAACTTCTGGAACTTTAAGTACAGTAGTTGATAATAATAATGGCACCTATACTGTTACACTGACCAGTGTAAACAGCCTTACACCAGTTACTTCTACCTTATCATATACTATAAATAGTATTGCTGGTGCTAATACAGCAACAGTTAATTTTATTCCTATTCCTATTGTTACAGCAACAGGCACTCTTTCTACATTTACAACTTGTGCAGGAACAGCATCTGCTGCTCAGAGTTTTACTTTGTCTGGAACTTATTTGTTGGGTAATATAGTATTAACTGCTCCAGTAGGATTTGAAATGGCAACTACAGCTGGAGGTACTTATAATACTACTTTAAATGTTGCTCCAGTTTCTGGAACTGTTAGTAGTACTACTATCTATGTAAGATTGCAAAGTAGCGCTGTAAATGGGGCTTCAGGCAGTATTAGTTGTGTTTCTACTTCTGCTACTACACAATATTTTACTATTTCTGCCGCTACAGTAAAAGCATTAAGTACATCTAATAATAGTCTTACTATCTGTTCAAATTTATTACCATATACTTGGAATGGATTAACTTTTAATGCAGCTGGGACACAGACTGCACATTTAACCAATGCAGTAGGATGTGATAGCGCTGCGACTTTGGTGCTTACTGTAAAGCAAACATCTACTTCTACAACTAATTTAACCATCTGTTCTACAGCAATTCCTTATACATGGAATGGATTAACTTTTAATGCTGCTGGAACACAAATTGCACATTTAACCAATGCAGTTGGTTGTGATAGTGCTGCTACATTAAATCTTACTGTAACTACTGCTCCAAATGCAGGAACTATAAGCGGTACGCAAGCAATATGTAGTAACGGAACAACAACATTTACTTCAAATGGAAATGCAGGTGGTAGTTGGTCTTCAAATGCTACGGCTATAGCTACTATAAATGCATCAACAGGTGTAATTACACCGGGTGTTGCAGGTACTGCTACTATAACTTATACCATAACAGGAACTGGAGGTTGTGCAAATGCAACTGCTACCAGAACTGTTACAGTTACTACAGCCCCAAATGCTGGTACAATTGGTGGAACTCAGGCTATATGTTCTAATGGTTCTGTAACCTTTTATACCAATGGGGATGCAGGTGGAACCTGGATGTCAAGTCCATTATCTGTAGCAATAGTAAATGCTTCAACTGGTCTTGTAACTGCAGTTGCTGCAGGTCTTGATACTGTAAAATATACAGTAACTGGAACTGGTGGTTGCGCTAATGCTGTAGCTACCAGAACTGTTACTGTAACTACTGCGCCAAACGCAGGAACAATCAGTGGTAATCAAGCTATCTGTATTAACGGTACAACTACATTTACTTCCAATGGAGACGCTGGTGGAGCATGGACTTCAAGCGGAACTTCTATAGCAACGATTAATTCTTCTACTGGTTTTATTACAGGAGTTAGCCTAGGGGTACCTACTATTACATATACAGTAACAGGAACTGGAGGTTGTGCAAATGCAACTGCTACCAGATCTGTAACTGTATCAGCCCCTCCATCTGCTGGTGTAGTGGGTGGTGTATTAGCTATTTGTTCTAATGGAAATACAACACTTAGTTCTAATGGATATGCTGGAGGAACATGGTCTTCCGCTTCTCCTTCAGTTGCTACTGTAAATGCTTCTTCAGGTTTGGTTTCTGGTGTAGCAGCAGGTACTGCTGTAATTACTTATACAGTTGCTGGAACAGGTGGTTGTGCCAATGTTTCTGCTAACAATACTGTTACCGTTACTCAAATGCCAAATGCTGGTACAATATCTGGTAATCAAACTATATGTTCTAATGGAACTACCACTTTTACTTCTAATGGTGATGCAGGTGGTAGCTGGTCAACAACTTCATCTGGAATTGCTGGTGTAAATGCATCAACAGGTGTTGTTACAGGTGCTGGTGGTGGTACTGCAACAATCAGTTATCTGATAATGGGTACTGGAGGTTGTGGTAATGCAACAGCTACAAGAACTGTTACGGTTACTCAGTTTCCAAATGCAGGTTCAGTAGCTGGTACACAGGTTATTTGTCCATCAGGTTCTACTGTTTTCTTCTCAAACGGTGATGCAGGTGGTGCATGGTCTTCAGGCAATACAAATGTTGCAACAGTTAATGCATCTTCTGGCGCAATAACTCCAGTAGCATCTGGATCTGCTGTTATTACTTACACAGTTACAGGAACTGGTGGTTGCGGAAATGCAACTTCTACAAGAACCCTGACAGTAAGCGCAACCTCTACTTCTACAACTAATATTAGTATCTGTCAAGGGGCTACTTATACATTTAATGGTACTACATACAATACTGCAGGAACATATACTTATCACACAACCAATACAAAGACTTGTGATAGTGCTGCAACATTAATATTGACCGTAAAGGCAACATCTACATCAAGTACTAACTTAAGTATTTGTCCTTCAGCATTACCATATTCATGGAACGGATTAACCTTCAATGCTGCTGGCACACAGACTGCACATTTAACCAATGCGGTAGGCTGTGATAGCGCTGCTACATTAGTATTGACAGTAAAAGCAACAAGCACTTCTACAACAAACGCAAGCATCTGTTCAGGTACAAGTTATACCTTCAATGGAACAGGCTACAGCACAGCTGGAACATACACGTATCATACAACAAACGCAGTAGGATGTGACAGTGCAGCGGTTCTAGTATTAACTGTAAAAGCAACATCTACATCAAGTACTAACTTAAGTATTTGTCCTTCAGCTTTACCATATACATGGAATGGATTAACCTTCATTGCTGCTGGTACACAAACTGCACATTTAACCAATGCAGTAGGATGTGATAGCGCTGCTACATTAGTACTGACAGTAAAAGCAACCAGTATATCTACAACCAATGCAAACATCTGTTCTGGTACAAGCTATACCTTCAACGGAACATCTTATAGCACTGCAGGAACTTACACATATCATACAACAAACGCAGTAGGATGTGACAGTGCAGCTACTTTAGTATTAACTGTAAAGGCAACATCTACATCAAGTACTAACTTAAGCATTTGTCCTTCAGCATTACCATATTCATGGAATGG
>CAIVPM010000175.1 GCA_903907815.1 uncultured Chitinophagaceae bacterium
TAGACTTCCTACCAATGCTAGTAGACTTCCTACCAATGCTAGTAGACTTCCTACCAATGCTAGTAGACTTCCTACCAATGCTAGTAGACTTTCTACCAACGCTAGTAGCTTTTCTACCAGTATTGATATTGTTTTAAAACATGAGGATTTAAAACTTGGGAAAGTCTATAATTATGGGTAATTATTTTTGTTGTCTTAGTTTACTATTTTTCTTACTATAAGTAAAGTAAATAACAAAACCGATTGCTAACCAGCCAAACAATCTTAACCAGTTAGGCCAACCTAAACCGAATATCATTGCTGCACAAACCAGTATTCCTAAGATAGGTACTACTGGTACAAAAGGTGTTTTAAACTGTCTTGGTAAATCTGGTTCTGTTTTCCTAAGAATAATCACCGCAATACATACTAGTATAAATGCAAATAGCGTACCAATGCTGGTCATATCGCCTACCACATCTCCAGGAATAAAAGCTGCAAATGCTCCTACTAATACCAATATGATCAGATTTGCTTTGTAAGGCGTTCTGAATTTAGGGTGTACTTTACTGAATATCTGTGGTAATAAACCATCGCGGCTCATGGAATAAAACACACGGCTTTGTCCTAACAACATTACTAATATTACAGAAGAGAATCCAGCCAATATTGCTACTGTTACCAATTTACCTAACCAGGCATATCCTGGCATAAATGTATTAATAGCCGCCACAACAGAAGCTTCTTTTCCAGTTGTTCTAAAGAATTCTACCGGAGCTAGTCCTGTTAATACATGTGCGAAAAGAATATACAATACGGTACAGATAGCTAAAGACCCTAGGATACCTATAGGCATATCTTTCTTAGGATTCTTTGTTTCCTGAGCAGCAGTACTAACTGCATCGAAACCTATGAATGCAAAGAATACTACTCCGGCTGCACCAAGTATACCCATAATGCCACCATAGTTATGGCTTAATCCTTGATGATCGGTATAGGTAGTAGCGGCTGGTATGTATGGAAAATGATTGGAAGGATTAATGTAAGTCCATCCAAAAATAATGATGAGTATTACAATAGATACTTTAGTAATTACAATTATTCCGTTTACAAAAGCAGATTCTTTGGTACCTCTTATTAATAATAAGCTTAGCATAGCAACTATAAACAAAGCAGGTATATTAATTATTCCATGAATACCCGTTGTAGACATCTCGAATGGAGAATGACAATATTCGTAAGGTATAGCTTTCCAATGCAGCACGTTTACCAATAGATTGTTTAAGTATTCGCTCCATGCAATACCCACAGTAGCGGCACCTACTGCGTATTCCAATACTAAATCCCAACCAATAATCCATGCCATAAACTCTCCCATAGTAGCATAAGTATAGGTATATGCACTACCAGAGATAGGAATAGAAGAAGATAATTCTGCATAACACAAACCAGCCAATGCGCAACCAACTGCTGCTACAATAAACCCTAATGTAACGGAAGGACCAGCATTTTGAGCTGCTGCTGCTGCTGTTCTTACAAATAATCCAGCGCCAATAATTGCTCCAATACCCAGTGCAATTAAAGATCTTGCACCTAAAGTCTTTTTAAGCGCTTCATGACCAGTATCTTCAGACTCTGACATTAAATGACTTAAAGGCTTTTTCTTAAATAAACTCATTCTAATTATTAATTTGGTTCAAATCAGGTTGGAAAAATAGGGATAAAAACAATTCAACAATAATATAGTAAACATTGAAACTAAAAAGTTTATGACACTGTTGCAAAAAGTAAAGAGTTGTAAACTGTATTTACAGACAATTATATTTGCCGGGTTATATAAAGTAAAGGATGAATAAATATTTAATAGTAGGGCTTGGCAATATTGGCGATGAGTATGCAAGAACAAGGCATAATATTGGTTTTAATGTACTGGAAGTATTTGTGCAAAAGCATGGAGGAACTTTTTCATTAGAACGTCTGGCTTTTAAAGCTGAGGTAACTATTAAAGGAAGAAAAATTATTTGTATAAAGCCCACCACTTATATGAATCTTAGTGGAAAGGCTTTTAAATACTGGATGGATAAAGAGAATATTCCGGTAGAAAATACCCTTACGATAGTAGATGATCTGGCAATACCCTTATCCAAATTAAGATTAAGACCAGCAGGTACCGATGCCGGGCATAATGGTCTGAAAGATATACAACTAACCCTTGGCACTGATAAATATCCCAAACTACGTTTCGGCATAGGCAACAATTATCCTAAAGGAATGCAGGTACAATTTGTACTTGGCAACTGGTGGAACGAAGAAATCCCTGTTGTTAACCAAAAGATAGAAAAATGTTCGGAAATCATAGAACAATTCATCTTTATGGGTTTAGAAAAAACTATGGGAAATGTAAATAATTTAAGTTTTACACAATAATTTCATTGATTTTCAGTTTATAGTATAGAGATTTTGTTCAATAACGGCAGTAGTGTCTGTTAAGATAAGGTTGTCTTAATAGAATTCTGCTAGAATTGGCGCAAATACAATTTCTATACTTATGAAGATTTTTTGTATTGGACGTAATTATGCTGAGCATGCTAAGGAACTTGGGAATGATGTTCCCACTGATCCAGTGATTTTCATGAAACCTAAGAATGCACTTCTGGGTAGCAAGGCTCCATTCTATTACCCTGCATTCTCTAATGAGCTTAATTATGAAGCAGAAATTGTATTGAGCGTTTCTAAAAACGGCAAATACATTTCTAAAAAGCATGCCTACAAATACATTGATTTAATGACTGTAGGTATAGATTTTACCGCAAGGGATGTTCAAAAAGAGCTTAAAGCTAAAGGACTACCATGGGAAAAAGCTAAGGCATGGGACAATTCTGCATTAATAGGAAAATGGCAACCTTTTGATGAGATCAAATTAAGAAGTAACGTTAATTTCTCGCTGGAAAAGAACGATGAAATGGTGCAGGATGGCAATAGTTCTGATATGATTTTTCCTTGCGACGAGCTGATAGCACATATCTCCGAATACTTTTCACTAAATATAGGCGACTTAATCTTTACTGGTACTCCGGCAGGTGCAGGTGAATGTAGTGTAGGCGACATATTGAAAGGTTATTTAGATAACGAAAAAATGTTTGAAGTTGAAATCAAATAATTTATATCCCCAATTTATCACAGCATTAAAGACAAACACATGCTAGACCGTGAAACATTACTGAAAGCCTATACGCTGATGATAACATCAAAAGCGATGGGTGAAACTTATGAATCCCATAGGGATATTTGTAAGTATGTACATTCCACATCAAGAGGGCATGAAGCAATTCAAATAGCAACAGGTCTGCAACTGACTCCTATAGACTGGGTGAGCCCATACTATAGAGATGACAGTTTAATGATTGCATCTGGATTTAAGCCTTACGACATGATGCTTCAGCTGTTGGCAAAAAGAGACGACCCATTCTCTGGCGGACGTTCTTACTATTGCCACCCTAGCTGTAATATGCCTGATAAACCAGGGATAATTCATCAGAGTACTGCTATTGGAATGCAGGCTATACCTACTACAGGTATTGCACAAGGTATACAGTATCTGGAAAATATAAATTCTACGCTGTTAAAGAAAGGGGAGCACGATGAATCTCCAATTGTAATTTGTTCTCTGGGTGATGGAGCAATGACAGAAGGGGAAGTAAGTGAAGCTTTACAATTTGCTGTTTTAAAGCAGTTACCAATAGTATATCTTGTTCAGGATAATCAGTGGAGTTTAAGTGCTGCTGCTGAAGAATTCAGAGCAATGGATGCTTATGAATATGCAGAAGGTTTTAAGGGATTAAAGAGAATGCAATGTGATGGTAGCGACTTTATCAGAAGCTACGAAACTATGAGTCTGGCAATTAGCTATGCCAGAATACAACGTAAGCCAGTATTGGTTCATGCAAAGGTTCCTTTACTAGGACACCATAATAATTCTATCAGAAAAGAGTACTATAGAAGTAGAGAAGATTTGTTGAAACATGGTTTGTATGATCCTATTCCAAAATTAAGATTATTACTTACGGGTGCAGGATATGAAGAGCATGTAATTAATCAGATTGAAATAGACGCTTCTCAGGAA
>CAIVPM010000176.1 GCA_903907815.1 uncultured Chitinophagaceae bacterium
GTATATTCAACTTTATGTTAGTTTGAAAGTTTAAATAGGTACCAATAAAATAGTGTTATGGTTACACATAAACAACACAGAATTTATTCAAAACTACAAAAGCAGTTGGTGGGTGTATATGAGAAAAAAGAGGATGTTAGGTTAAATATTCTCACAATGCCCGACATGCTTGGCAAGTTTTATGATAGGGTAGAAGCTGATAATGAAAAGAGACAACAATTAGATCCAGCTATAGCCGAAATGGTTTATCCCGATGTTAATTATCTTCAGGTATTACTAAAAGATATGAATGATTGCCAGGAAAGATCAATGGAATATTTAAAGAAGAATATTATAGTTCATAAAGAAGTTGAAAGAACTATGAAAGCTTTTATAAAGGCCAGTAAAAAGCTGGGAGCCGAAGAATATTCTACCAAAGAGTCAGCCATTCTGATAGATAAGCTAAGTACAAGAATTCAGAAAATAGAGAAGAAGATTATTGATTCGAAAATTAAACTGACAGGTATTCAAAAAGAGTTTACGGTTTTGCAGATACGCTATCAGTATATGAATAACTAATAATCTATCTTAGATTATTTAATACAATTTCACTAAAAACAAAAGAGGCTGTTTCATAAGAAACAGCCTCTTTTAAGTATAACCCTAAGAAGTATTAATACTGTTGGTTCTTATTAACTATAAATTTCAAGTTATCAGAAGGAATACCTTCTCCACTCACCTTAATTACATAGTTGCCATAAGTTCTGGCACTATTAAGAGAGAAAGGAATATTATTCAATCCTGCATTAATATTAGCTTCTTTAGTAAATACTAAAATACCTGTTTCAGCATCGTAAATATTGAAAGTAGCTTTAGTGTTTTTAGCCGCAGTGTATATTATTTTAAAGTCACCCTTGTTTGGATTGTGATCAATCTTTAAAGAAGATACCTGTGTAGAAGGAACTACTACTTTAGCACTGTTGGTAAACTTAGCATTGTTTACAGATGCAGTAACTGCAGTACTTGTACCAGAAGTAACAAGGAAAGAGAAGTCAACAGCAATCACATCATTAGTGTTTAAAGTAGCTCCACTGGCAGAAGTAAACTTGTTTAAATCAACAGTATAAGTTTGTTCAGTTGCACTTACAGGAATAGTGTAATTGAATTGATCATTCCAGTTAGTAATAGAATTTTTAATAATTGTAATCTTCATAGTACTTGCACCACTCGCTTTAGTAGTAAATTTAAGCTGATTGTAATTGCTTAAATCTTTTGCAATTCCACCACCTTTTGTAAGTTTATAGATAGTTACAAAATCAGAAGTAGTAGCATCTACCGATACATTTCTAAACAAGTTGAAATCAGTAGAAGTAGTAGCTAAGTTATTATCATTAGTTACATTAAAGCTGTTTAAAGTAGTGTTGGCTTTATTGTAATCTATTGCCCATGAACCATCATTAAGATAAACTAAATCTTCTTGTTTGTTATTGATAAACAAATTGATATTAGCTTCATAATAATCCTTCATATCCAATGTTACAGTAGTTAAACCATTAGGATTAAGCGTAACAGGAACAGTTGTATTCGTCATAGATGCACTATGTTCGTTCTGTCCAATATTCAATTCAATAGTACCACTGGTTGCACTGGTTGTATTGTTGATAGTTAAACTCAATGACTTGTTTGTTTTTAAACCATTTACTACATAAGCCTTAGGAAGTCCGGCATTAGCAGCATTTACTGCTTTAACTGGTAATACTGCAGATAACTTATTCAATATGTTACTTACCATATTTTTAGCTACACTGGCAGAAGCTGCCCATACCTGAAAGTTGTACATAACATCATCAGATACAATATTATATGGCAACCAGGTAGATTGAACATTGAAGTTTGTTCCATTGTTTTTAGCACCTGCAGAGAAACTAATAGCAAATTCATTTGTTCCATCAGCTTGTTGAAGTTGATAAACAATAAATGGCATTCCCTGAATAGTTACCTGTTGTAAACTTTGAAGAGATGCTTCTTTTAATCGGTCACACACAGGTTTTGTATGAGAGTATGGTGATCCTAATGTTTTTGTTACAAAAGCAACAGCACTATTCTCATTTAAACGAACGTAATCTTGTGACATTACATCAACAGCATTACTTAAATTAGTAATATCTGTAGGAGTGGTAATATAGGCAGTATAACCCATACCTAATACTGATTGGTCTGGCATTAAGCTGCTAAGACTTACAGTAGTAGCCGTACCTAAAGTTTGAATATTGTTATGTGTAGCAACTTTACAATGATTATAATCAACTTTATTAGCAACGTTGTTTTTAGCATTGTTCAATAAACGTTTAGCAATACCATCTCCTATATTTTTACTTTCCAGTCCACCACCAGAACCACTTCCTACACCACCACTACCAGAGCAGCAGCAAGAAAGGTACTCGTAAAATTCTTTAGTAAAAGTAGCACCTGCTTTTTGGCCAAGACCTACATAAGCTTTACATCCTATAACAAAAGAAGATGAAAGTGTACTTGCATTACCAGCATAATCTGTTTTTTGAGTCCAGCTATCACTATTAGGATCATATTCCCAGAATTCTTTTAATAAATGAGTTCCAGTATTATCGCTCGATCCATTAACAACATATCCTTTATTACAAAGTGCGAAACCTGAAGATTGCATACGTGCAGCAGAACCACAATCAGCTATTGCAGACCAGGTATTAGTACCATGATTATATTTATAAAAATCTTTATGTACAGCAGAGGTATTGTCATCACCAGTACCAACATAACCAAAGTTACCAATAGAAAAGCTTGCAGAAAATCTGCGTTGATCAGGATAATCAGCAATTGCTGACCAACTGTCAGCTCCTGGGTCATACTCATACCAGTCTTTAAAATAAGAACCAAAAGAGTATCCAGAACCTACATATCCTTTATCATTCAAACTAAAATTTGCAGCACCAATTCTGCCATTACCTGGTAAATCAGCTTTTTTAGTCCAGGCATTAGTTACTTGATTATACTCATATAAATCTTTATTATCTGCTGCGCCGTCATATCCGCCACCAACATATCCTTTTTTAGTTGCACTAAATGCAAAAGAGTAACATGCTTGACGGTTTCCACCACCAAAATCTGCTTTCTGAGCCCATGTGTCATTTGAAGGATCATATTCCCAAACATCTTTAGTGGTAGGAGCTATGCCATCATATCCACATCCCATATAGCCTTTATTACCAATACTGAAACCAAAAGCAGCGCCTCTGTCTGTTCCACCAAAATCTGCTTTCTGATACCATTGGTTACAAGGTGCAAACTCCCAACAATCATTCTTGTCAGTAGAATTATAATCTTTACCACAAGTTACATATCCTTTACCACCAATACACATAGAAGTAGCTCTATGACGACCTGTTCCTGAAAAATCAGCTTGTTGGTTCCAAGTGTTTGTATTTTGATCATATTCCCAGCAATCATTTCTATATGCGCTACTTCCATCATCTCCACATGCTATATATCCTTTACCTGAGCCGTTTACTCCAAAACCACTGGCAGCATATCTTCCAGTACCACCAAAGTCGGCTTTCTTAGTCCAGCTGTCAGCTACATTATCATATTCCCAAAAATCTTTATACTTAGTAGAAAGGTTGTTTCCGCAACCTACATAACCTTTATTGCCAATACTGAAACCCGTACACATTTCTCTTGTATTTCCACCAAAGTCGGCCTTTTTAGTCCAATGGTCGCCTGCCTGATCATATTCCCAGCAATCTTTTGTATAACCACCATCGTTACCACAGGCAACATAACCTTTAGTGCCAATTGAAAATGCACAGGCACCTTCTCTTGCAGATCCACCAAAGTCAGCTTTCTTAGTCCAGCTATTGCCAGCCTGATCATATTCGTAACAATCTTTAGTTTCAGTTGAACCATCGTTACCACAAACAACATAACCTTTAGTTCCAATGGAGAATGATGAACATTTCTCACGACCTGCTGATCCACAGTCGGCTTTTTGAGACCAGGTATCATGTGCCTGATCATATTCCCACACGTCTTTCTTTTTGCTGGCACTATTATCGTTACCACAAGCAAGATAACCTTTGTTGCCAATAGAAAATCCACAGGCATCATGGCGCGCAGAAGCACCACAATCGCTTTTTTGAGACCATACACCTTGCGCGTATCCTTGTAGGAAACATGCTGCAGTAATTAATAAACTGAGTAAAAACTTCTTCATAAATTGTTGTTTTAAATGGAGGAATGTTTATAATTGGATATGTAATTGTATTAATTCTTCTTTTGAAATAGTAGGTAAATCATTTTTAGCCTTTAGTTTCTTGATTACCAAAGCCGCAACCTTTCCTGCATCCTCTTTTTTCTTAAACCCTTTTATACCAGGCTGACTTGGAATAGTAGTTTGTTTAATAATAGTTTTACCATTCTTAACTATAGTGTATCCCCATGTATTTGCCTCGGAAGCTATGGTGGTAAAAGAATAAGTTGTATTATTTACAACTGGTTTCTGCTGTGCTATTAATGGATTATATAATCCATTAATCATCATCAAAAATACTATAATAAGTATATTTTTTTTCATACAGAATAACATAGGAATTACCTAAGATAAATAAATTATTACCACTAAATTAAAACCAGTCAGTACAGAATAATTGCGAATTAACAATTAATAATTGAAATTACACAATTTTTATACAATAAATTTTAAATAAATAATGCATTTTATAGTAATTAATACTTAGGATTAGTTGGATTTA
>CAIVPM010000177.1 GCA_903907815.1 uncultured Chitinophagaceae bacterium
AAAATTAGAAGTAGGTCCTTTTGATAATTTATTATCAACTATATTTAATATTATCTTATCATTAGATGCTATAGGACTTTCTATTAAAGACAAATCATTAATTAAAGAGGGACTAGTATTATCTTCAATTATGGGAGTATTGTTATTTAATGCAGTTAAAAATATACCACTTTTATTATTAAATTTTAAGTCTTGAATGTCTTTTAAGCATTCAAAAAGGTTAAAAGACATCCCGTTATCAAAATTAATGGGTGTTTTTTTTAATTTAAATTGTTCTCCTATAATATTAAAATCTATAGGGTTCCAATAAATATCAGAAATTTTATAGGAATTAATAGACGGCATTTCTCTCTAATATTTATGGACAACGTCTAATAAACCTATGGGTTTATCTAGTAGGAGGGGTCCAGAACTGCATAGTGGATGTAAACGTACTGCAAAGTGGACTTGTCTGTGTATACAAACCTTGAGTATTATAGGCTGATAATTGATCAAAATTCACATAACTAATAGTTCTAGGACCATTACTCTTGTCTGCTTTTATTTGATTTGTATTGTAATTATTACCCCCTTGGCTTACAAACCCAGAATAGGATTTAATATAATCCGTATAATCAAATGTTTTAGTGGATGTATTAAATCTCGAAGGTTGCTCATTATTGTTTATGGCAAGTAAAGAATTATAATCCGTATATGTTAAGGAATTATTATTTTGTAAGACATTCCAAGATTTAGTTGGTACCCATCTCCAATATATGTTATTAAAAGCATCTCTTCCGCCGCCGACAATTATAGGCAAAAAGTCTGTTTTTGAATTATAATTGGGTGAAATAATTTTTGTATTATTATCTACCTGAGAGTTAAAAGAGCTTAAAACAAAATTAGAAGTCTTATATATTTGATTATCAAAGATTAAACCACTACCTCTATACACTCTATGGAAGCAAGTTGTATATATATTACCGTCTAATATTATACTACTTTGCACTGGTGAGTCTTTGCCTATAGGACCAATATTTTGGCCTTGATCAATAACCCATAAATCGGTAGGACCAGGCATAAAAGCAACTGCTGCTAAATTGCTTAAAGTAGCATCTCGTTGGAAAGTTGATTTTCCGTCATTACCAACAACTGCAAGTCCATAACCAGGATAATAAGTAGGGTCTGATGCTCCTGGTATAGCACTCCAAAGATTTTTTTCCCATTGCCATTGATCTAAATGGAAAGGATCCATCTGTCTTGTACCAATTATATAATTTAAAGAACCCAAATTCTGATAAAGTAATGGTGTATAATAAAACACACCAGGCCCTTTCATTGCTATAGTTGTATTACCTATAGCAGTATTTTTTGTTTTTGATTGAAACCAAATACTAGTAGCATCAGAAGCGTTATGAGCAAATTCAAATCCCATATTATACATACTGAATTTACCTGAAAAGTTTATATTGAAGGGTCTGATCCAAGATTTTGGATCAGCTCCTCTAGTTCTAGAGAAGTTATAAACTCTTTCAGAAGCGTCTAATCCAAATTCTCCAAATCTTCTAGAAGAATTAGCACAGAAATAACTTCTTATAGAAACAACTGGTGGTGCTGCATCAAAGGGCTTTCTTGTATCCCACCTTTTGGATTTATCAGAATTTATTTTACTTCCTATTTCAAACATTCCATTTATATAAATGCTATTAAATTTTATATCACCTATACCTAGATGATAAATAGTACCCCAAGATCCTTCATTATTTTTACCCCAATAAAAATGTCCTCCTAAAATTCCATTCGATGTCAATTCTGGATAGTTAGTTCCTAACCATTCCGTACTATAATAACCCCCTGCCACATTGCCATAAGCTGATTGATTCAAATATACACCAGAAGCATTAGGGTTTAAAGCCTTGTTAGTGTCTTCTCCTTCTACAATATTTTCAAACACAAGAATGCTTAAATTATTCCCCTCTAATCCCTTGTTGGCTACATAGTTTATAACACCTTGAAGATTTTTAAAGAATGGTTTATATATTTGGTAAGCATTTGCTGTATTTGTAACATCAGCGCCACAATTTCCATCAAGGGTTCTTGTAACTGATGTGTCTTCTGTTGAATAAGGGTCCGAAGGTTTAACACCAAGTGTTAAATTTTTATTTGAATAAGAAGATAATTTATTCTTATCATTATAATAAAAATAGTATGGATCTATATCTATTTTCCCATGTAAATTATTTGCATATACACCATAAGATGATACATTGTTAACAGTCTTTACATAAGAGGATGGTGATTTAGATATTTCTAATTGAGCACCCCAAACAAAAATACCACCATTAACGGGGTTGGAAACGTGCCCATCATCTTGACCGCTAAATATTCTAATTCTTATCTTTTTACCTACAGGGGCATCAACTGTTGTTGTTTTACAATTTCCTGATAAGGAAATACGATACCAATTATTACCAGCACTAGTTATAGATGCATTTAGGCCTACATTGGAACAATAACTATAACTATTATCTATAATTGTACCAGACTGTAAGTCAAAGGTTGCCCTGACTATACCTTCACCGAAATTAAAAGCAGCAACATCAGTATCTCTAAAATCCAATTTTGTATATCTTTGCCCATTAGAACTTACATATACAGAGAAAGTATAGATTTGATTTATATCACTTACTGTGACATTAGTCCCTATTCTCGGGGAAGTGTTTGCAGGATTTGTTGAAAGTTCTTTAACTAAAGACGCGGTTTGTGTGTTATTAGGAGATAATGAGTAATTATCATAAATAAAACAACCACTAGAAGTGTCCCATATTCTGAATATTTCACTGTATGGAAATAAATTTATAGAAGGATTAGATAATAAATTAGATTTTACAGTAACATATTTAGATGTTAAACCATTTGTATAAGTTTGATTTGCGGAAAGATAAGGAGTGTAAAGTTTGTTTTGTATAAAAGCATTACTGAGTGTTGAAGTATTTGAGACTGCATCATTCAAATTGTAAAAAGAACTTAAATCATTTGCTGTGATACTGCCAGTAGCTGTGGCTGCTGAAAGCACATTACCAAAACTAATATAAGTTACTGGTATAGTAGTTATTATATTCGATGATAATTTTATACTAGGTGTTAAATTATAACCATAGCCATAACCTGTATTTAATATGTTTATAGAAGTTACTGTGCTACTTAATGTGGTACTTGTTGGACTTCCTAAAATAGCGGTGGCACTAACAGATTTATATTCTAATCCTTTGTAAGCACTGATTATAGGTGATTTGGTAAATCCTGTATAGTAATAATTGTTACTGATATCTTTTACACTAATAGAAGTGATACCATAACTTGATGTTTGAGTAGTTGTAAATTGTATAGAAGGATTGGATGTATAACCAATACCTGGATTGGTAATGGTTATAGAACTTATAGAACCATTTAAAGTATTTAAACTAGCAGTTGCGGTTGCTTGAATAATATAATTTCCTATTACAGAAATTGTAGGAGCAAATTCATAACCGTTTCCACTATTAGTCAAAGTTATAGAACGTAAAATGTTTGTCGGCACTATGACGTTTAAAGTAGAAACTGCCGTCATAGAAGGTACAACAACATTTTGAGCACTAATAATGTTGAAAATAGAATTGTTATTAGCACCTACATAGGAATTTAATTGTACATCTTTAAACCCTTGTACATTTTTTACATTTAAATTGCTGGAAGAAAGTTTCGAAGCTATATTTCCAGTAGATGATTGTAAATTTCCATTGATATCAAAATTAAACTTTGGATTAGGATTGTTATATCCTAAATTACCATTTTTTAAAACCAAAGAATCATCACCTGTAAATTTTCTAGAATTTCCATAATAAGGGTCTATTCCTACAACTGGAAA
>CAIVPM010000178.1 GCA_903907815.1 uncultured Chitinophagaceae bacterium
GGAAAACTATATATCAACATTCTTAGCATGAATATTAATATAAAAAACTGTATAAATGAAACTTTAAATCCTTTAAGTTCAATAGAATTAGCACAATAAATATAGATTGCCAACACTATAAAAAACAGGGAAATAAACCTACATAAAGCGGTTATAAAATCAATATTATTACCCGATAATGAAGAAGCATAATCTATATAAAAAAGGTGCTTACCATTTCCCGATTTCACCTCTGTTTTAGATGGGTTATCAGTAATTGTAATTAAGTTCTCTGGAATAATATTTTTATTGTAATGAGACTTAAGGTATTCATTTTCTATAAAGAAATGCCAGTAAACAGGAATAACTCCTACCAATTTACAGCTTATCCCATTTACTTTATTTTCCTTTAACAATACTTCAAAATCGCCATTTATATCTCTAATAAAATAGCTGCTGTCTTTTGACTTCAGGAGTTCTTCGTTAAAAAAGTATTTAGTACTGTTCCAGAATTTAAGTTTATAATTTTCACTGGAATCTTGTATATAAATAAAAAGCCCAACATCATTGGAAGTTTCTTCATCCAACCATTTCGAAGAATTATTTGTTCCATTTAAAGCTGAAGACAAAAGTGAAGTATCTTTAAAAAACTTGGTGATAATATTTTCACTCTGATGAATTTGTAATTCCAGTTTGCCTTTAATATTCGTAATACTCTTAGCTTGCTGATACCTTATCTGCGTTATCATAGAGACAATAGCTATTGCTACAGCCAAAAAAATAACTATTGAAAGTTTTTTATTAAATCTGTTCTTTTTAAAAGATGTATCCAAAATATTTCGTATTACAAATAGAGATAAAGATAACAGTAAACAAAATAAAGGCAACAAGTTTGATACCGAAAATAAAAAAAGGGCTAAAAAAGCCCGACAAAAATAGAATAAATAAAAAAATGGCAGGCTTATCATATCACACCGCTACAACTAATTATCCTTGCTACATTCCTGCCCTGGGGAGGTTCAAAAGGAGCTGGTTGTATGAGACCTGCCGCTGCAAATATATAAGGAATTAAATAATTTAACCTGAGAATATTTTGTGAAAATAATTATGCCCCTAAATAAATCACAACTTACTCAAAAACTGATTTAGGCTTAAACTTTAAAGGGGAAGATACAGGAATTTTGTTCAGCTCTCTTGTACCATAAACAATCACAGAATCCAATAATACTTTAAGACTGGCAGGGTCTTGTTGTAAATTTTCGAATGTGTAATAAAAATCTTGTCTTGAAACATTATTTTTCTTAAATACTTCTTCTAATGGTGCTAAATCCTCATCAGTAAATTTACCATTGAATTTGAAAGTATTACTTGCAGAATCATAAGAGTCCTTCATTATACTCCACATAATTACTTTCATTTTGTTTTCTGGCACTTTTGATGCAGGCTTACAAGAATAAAGCGTAAATGATATTGACAGTAAAATGAATACACTAATTTTCATCCTAATCAAAATTTATAAAGTCACTATAATAATTGTTGTTTGTAAAACTCAGCTTTAGACACATCCAAAGCAGATAGCATTTCTATTGCTTTAGATTTCTCTTCGGGAGTACCATTCTGAAATATTCCTGCAAGCTCTTTACTTTTCCCTTGAATAAAAAACTGCAAAAACATTACGTTAGAATTCTCTTTATAAATATTGTAAAGCTGTGTAATAGATTTTGTCATAGCAACCCGGGCTTCTTTTTCTTTTTCCCCCATTTTGTCAAGACAACCTCTATAATACCCGTAGATAGCATCATGAAGAATATTGTATTTAGTATTGGTAAGATTTTCATTTAACCAGTACCTATTTCCTAAGCCATCAAAAGCTTTCCATCCTTTTATATCCTGACCATCAGGAGCATTATTTACTATATTAAGTGCTTTCTGAAAGTACATTTCTCCTCCTTTAGGGGCAAAAGAATCATAGTCCATTGCCAGAATCATGTTGATGTAATAAGCAAAAATAGCAGGTAGATTTGCAGTTAAAGCATCAGATCCTTGTACACGGTTTTCATTAAATTCAATTGGCTGATATTCAATATAGCGGAAAGCAATATCCTGATCCTGATAGTTAAACATAGCTGCTGTGTATGATGAACCATATACAGGACGGGCAGACTGCACCATCATCTTTCCTTTAAAAACACCCCCATCTGAGGAGCTTTCTATGTTTATAACAAAGTTGCATTGTATGCGCTCATTTGCATTAAACTTATCATTAGTCCACTTTCTTCCAGTAATAAAATTGGTCAATTGATTTTGTAAAGTAACAAATATTTTCTTGTCAACATTACTCCCAACAGACTGCGCATTCACAATCACTTTAGTATTAAATTCCTGTGCAATTACTGCAGAACTAAAAATACTAAAAACGATTAGTAATCCTAAAAAATATGTAAGCTTATTCTTCATTACAATTTACTAATTATATATGATACAATATGACTTGCTATGTCGGTTTTGGATTGCAATTTAAAATGAATTTTAGTTTCGTCTTTGTTAATTATCGTTACTTCATTTGTATCCCCACTAAATCCTGCTCCTGGAATTTGTAAAGAATTTAATACAATACAATCAACATTCTTTTTCTTAAGCTTATCTATAGCATTTAGTTCTTCATTATTTGTCTCCAATGCAAAGCCCATTATAAACTGTCCATCTTTTCGGTTTTCTCCTGCATACTTAAGAATATCGGTAGTCTTTTTTAGATCCATACTTAGTGTATCAGTAGACTTCTTCATTTTCTCTCCAAATACAGTTGTAGGAGTATAATCAGCCACAGCTGCATTCATAATGATGATATTTGAATCAGATATATTATCCTTACAAGCATCAAGCATTTCGGCAGCTGTTTGTACCTTTAATAGATTAACTCTGTTGTATTCCATCACTTCCTTTACAGGACCCGAAACAAGGGTAACCTCTGCCCCATTCATATATAATTCTCTGGCAATTGCAAAGCCCATTTTACCCGAAGAACGATTACCAATAAACCTTACAGGATCGATGGGTTCAAAAGTTGGCCCTGCAGTAATCAAGACTTTTTTCCCTTTTAAAGCAGTTCCTCTAAATATATTCTCCATCAGGTAATTAAGAATATTTTCAGGCTCATCCATCCTTCCTTCTCCAATTAATCCGCTGGCAAGTTCACCGCTTCTTACATCCATCACTATATTTCCATAAGAGGCAATTGTAGCAAGATTTCTTTTAGTAGAAGGGTGATGCCACATATCTTCATCCATTGCAGGAGCTACTACTATAGGGCAAGTTGCGGAGAGATAGGTAGCCATCAACAAATTATCGCAAAGACCAGCAGCCATCTTGGCTATGGTATTACAACTTGCTGGTGCTATTAAAAACACATCGGCCCATCTACCTAAACTAACATGGTTTGCCCATACATTTTCAGTAGCAATATCTACCACTACATTATTCTTAGACAAGGTTGATAACACTAAAGGGGAAACAAAGTCAGTAGCAGCTTTTGTCATTACTACTTTTACTTCTGCCCCTTCTTTTATTAATAATCTTGTTAGAAAAATGGACTTATAGGCAGCAATACTACCTGTGATTCCTAACAGTATTTTTTTCCCTTTTAAAAGCATCTTATATAAAATTAAAAAACGACAGTATAAGTTATATACTGTCGTTCTTAATTAGAAAATATAATTAAATATCTTATTTGAATAAGTCATTTCCTGTATTCTTTCTGTAGTAGATTTTATCTTCCAGGAATTCCTGAATTGCCAATAAAGCAGGATTAGGCATCTTCTCGTATGCTTTAGAAATTTCTATCTGCTCTTTATTTTCATGAATTTCTTCTAATGAATCAGTATGAGTAGCGAATTCTTCCAGTTTACTATGCAATTCTTCTTTAATGCTAATATTAATCTGACCGGCTCTACGTGTCATGACAGAGATAGATTCGTACAAATTACCTGTCTTTTGCTTAATGGTAAAAA
>CAIVPM010000179.1 GCA_903907815.1 uncultured Chitinophagaceae bacterium
ACTTTTAAAAATGACAAAATACATACTTCAAACTATTATAAACATTGAACCTAATATTTATAATTTAAGTTTAACCGGACGCCAATGATTTGATAATGTGCTGATTAGCTAATGAATACAAAATAATGTGTTGGTGAGACACCAACCACTATGGAAATACAATACATACATGGGACAATTGGGACTTTTGGGACGCTCTTTTTAAGGGGGTTTCTATTTATTATAAAATATAAATGCCTTGCATTGAAATAAAGCTTCTCTTTGCCGGCAGATAACCGAGAATAGAGTGGTATCCTGTTGAGATAATAGTCGGCGAGACTGTCTTTCAAAAAAGTTTCTTACTCCTTATTTCTTTTTTCTTCTTGTATCTTGATGAAAGTGACTTTACTTTCTCATTACCTACTTTATACAAGCAAGGATTGACTTCATATTATTTAATTGGTGACTGCAAGAAAGGCTTTAACGAGCTGTAGTTGCCTGCTTTAAAACATTTAAGTTATGACAAAGAAACAGGGTAAGAAAGTGGACATGTACTCGTTGATAGTACTGTTTTTTCTGAAGTTTGATGGGACAATTAATGGCTTTCAGCCATTGGTAGATCAAGTGTTGATTCTGGTAGCAAGAGAGAAAGCCATCCGTAAATTACTGGATGAGCAAGGTTATGGTAGTCAGGGTAAAACTTTGACTAAGGCTGCTATGCGACAATTGATGATTAAAGCCGTTATGAAACTGGTAAAAAAGGGTTATGCATGGGCATTGACAACTGGAGATACGGAGATGCTTAAAACTTTTGGATTGGTGGAGGATGATTTTAAAATCAGTCAGGATCTTTTAATTGTTTTAATGGATGAAGTATTGAAAGCTTTGACAGATAATGTGTTAGCGCTTACTCCTTATAAAGTAACATTAGTGACTATTGGAGTGGTGCAAACAATGGAAGACAATTTTGTAGCTGCAAAGGATATACCGAAGCAAAAACAGGCACTTAAAAAAGCTGTAACTACCAGCTTGAGTAAGGAAATAAAACTGTGTGATAAAACACTTGAAATCTGTGATAACCTTATTAATGCTGAGTATGAAGATAGTGCTCCTGCAATGGTGCTGGAATATAATAATGATCGTATTGTGAATTATGGTGTAAACCGACATACTATGATAAGGGCTCATGTGTATGGATTGGAAGACCATAGTGAAGTAATAGCTGGAGCATGTTTAAACATTGCCAGTTTGAACAGAAATGAAATTACTGATATTGATGGTATGGGCGAGATTGTTCAATTTAAAGGGGGAGATTTTGTGCTTGGAATTAAAGCAATTGGATTTGTGGATACTGAAGTACCATTTAGTATAAAGAGAGGTAAACAAATGGATATTGATGTGGTAATGCTACCAAATATACTTTTTGGTCATGTATCGTTTGGCGGTAAACCTGCTGTAAACTTTTTTGTAAATATTGCTGGTACGAATGTGTCTGGATATACTGATGCTTTTGGAAATTTTGAGTTGCATGGTGTACCTGATGGCAGTGGTTTATTAGAGTCGAGCAATGAAGGTGGAGATAGTGCCAGTATTGCATTTGTGATGGTGAATGGGCAGAAGCTGAGAGTGAATCTTGTATATGCATAGAAGGGAGTTAGGAGACAGGAGTGAGGAGATAGTAGAAATACAACAAATGGTGTGTTGATGGGACACCAACCATTAAAGGTTTGAGGTTTAATACAAAAACTAAAGACTAAAAAAGAAAAGCTAAAGCGTTGAGAATTGTAGCCTGCGGATTATTCTGCGGGCTCTTTTTATGGGTTGTTGGGATAAACTACGGAGATGTTGGGAGATTAAATTTTAATCAAATGGTTGTGTATTACCGACAGCTGCATATTGAAGATTTAATACCCCAGTTGAATATCTCCAATTGTCGGAACTTCCATCTACTACATAAGCTATAATCCGACAATTTGCTGGGTTTAATGTATATGCAGATCCTAGGGCATTTAAACCATTTAAATTGAAAGTAAATGGTAGTGAATAAATATTGTTTTTGAAAGTAGAAGCAACTGGAATAGAATCGCCAAATACGTTAGTAGAAGTTGCTCTTAAGGAAAATTTATGATCAAAATTTGGTATAGGATTTTTGCCATTATATAAATAAGGTGTTGGTCCCCCTGGAGAATAATAATTTTCTTGATTAGCAAATAAACCGCTTTCGACTATAGCGACTACAATCTTTAAGGGTTTATTAGTAGTGAAATTAAATTTTACATTTGCTGTACCAGAGATTGTGTTTCCATTTACAGTACTATTAATAGAAAGACCAAGCCCAGTCCATTTTATAGCTTCGTTCATTAACGTGGAATTATCTTCCTGCCATACTAATTTACGATTTATAATTGAAGTTGGATACCCTTGAATACTAAACTTAGATTCCATGTCGGAGCAATATGTGTATGCATATTTATCGGGACCTAATCCTGATGTATGGATTGATATCCACGCACAATTGCTGTGTGTTTTTGTATAAGTATCAAGTTCAAAAAAGACTCGAGGGCAATAACCACAATACATACTAGTATAATCCTCAACTAAAATTTTATGCGTAAAAGCTGAACGGGTATATGGCACTACAATAAGAGGGGATTTATTACTAGATATGGAACCCATAGTAGCAGAAATTGTATAGTTACCAATAGCAGTTGGGTAATACACATTATTAAATATTGGGCTTGAATTAAGGTCGGAGTTTAAAAATAATGAAGCTTTTTTTGTAACATCATTTCCAGCAGTATCTTTTACATGAATGGAAACCATATCCCATCCATTATTTTCCACAGTATCGCGAGATAGAGTTACTATAAGTGAGTCTTTTAAATTTGTTGGTGTTATAGTAACTTCATTAGTATATTTTAAAGAGTTTCCGTCATTATTGAAAGCATTTACTCTATAAGTATAGGTAGTGTTAGGATAAGTAATATAATCAATGTAAGTACATACATTCGCTGCGACAGTGCCAACAATATTATAAGACCCTGTGCCGATTTTTCTTTCTATTTTAAAGCCAGATTCGTTTGAAGAACTGTCTATCCATTTTAAATTTATCAGGTAATTTGTGTCAAATGAAGCTGTAAGTAAAATTGGGGAACCTGGAAAATTTTTAGTTGTATTATTAATGCTGTCGGATTTG
>CAIVPM010000180.1 GCA_903907815.1 uncultured Chitinophagaceae bacterium
AGGCCGATGGTAAGATTCTGGCTGGAGGTTATTTTAAAACGTATAATGGTACTACTGCTAATTATATTGCCCGAATAAATACGGATGGTTCTATAGATACTAATTTTATTAAAGGGGCCGTTGGGCCTAATGCAAATGTGATTGCTATAGCCGTTCAGGCCGATGGTAAAATATTGCTGGGTGGTGTGTTTACTACTTACAATTATTATCCTTATAATAATATAATCAGGCTGAATGCAGATGGTAGTATCGATAATACTTTTTATATAGGAACGGGGGCTAACAATCAGGTAAATACAATTGCGGTACAGGCCGATGGGAGGATACTGGTTGGGGGTATGTTTACTTATTTCAATGGTACGCTTGCCAGTAGGTTGGTTTGTTTAAATACCGATGGTTCTATCGACCCTGCTTTCAATGCAGGTAGTGGTAATTATGGCCCCAATGGAAACATAACGGCTATTACTATTCAGCCCGATAATAAAATACTTTTAGGGGGTAGTTTTTCTGCTTATAACCAGTATAGTGCGAATAGTTTTGTACGCCTCAAACCCAATGGTAAAGTAGATTCTACTTTCAATGCTGTTGGTACTGGAGCCAATAATAATATCAATAAAATAGTATTGCAATCTGATGGTAAAATTCTTCTTGGAGGATCGTTTACTACTTACAATAATATCACGGCCAATTATATTGTTCGTACTAATAGCGATGGTACTTACGATGTAAACTTTAATGCAGGCGGATCGGGTGCCAATAATAGTATTCAATCCCTGGTGTTGCAGTCCGATAATAAGATAGTAATTGGCGGTAGTTTTACTACTTACAATGATAGTGCAGCGCATTATATTATGCGGTTAAATAATGATGGAACTGCCGATGCAAATTTCTCTGCTGCCAATGCCCGTCCCAGTGATATGATATATTCTCTTGCTTTACAGACTGATGGAAAGTTGTTGGCTGGAGGATATTTTTATAAGTATAACGATACCGTGGTAAACTATTTTGTAAGGCTGGATACTATAGGTATAAAAGATAGAACTTTCAATGCAGGTACAGGTGCCAATAATACCGTAAAGGCAATTGTTATTCAGCCCGATAGTATGGTGCTTATTGGGGGTGATTTTAGTAATTATAATGGTTCACCCTGCAACAATTTTACCCGGATAAATGCAGCCGGAATTCGCGATACTTCTTTCAATAAATATGGTGCTGGTCCCGATAATACGGTGTCTGCAATTGCCTTGCAGCCCGATGGTAAAATTTTGATTGGTGGTAGTTTTAAAAACTATAATGGAGTTGCCGTAAGCACTATCCTTCGCTTGAATGCAGATGGAACTATTGATAATAGTTTTATACGTCCCGGAGGCTTATCGGTAGGACAGGTTTTTAGTATCATAGTGCAACCCGATGGCAAGATAGTAGTAGGAGGTTTCTATGCTGCTACCGCAAGTGGCACTACCAGTTATATAACCCGTTTAAATGCCGATGGTACTATTGATGGTACCTTTTTTTATGGTGGCAATGTGGCCAATGGTTTTGTAAGAACAATGGCTTTGCAGCCCGATGGTAAGATTATAGTAGGGGGCGATTTTTATAAATATGGCACTACCAGTATTGGGTATATTACCCGTATAAATACTGATGGATCTAAAGATGCAAGTTTTAATGCTGGTGGGGCAGGAGCCGATAATAGTGTGTACACAATTGCTCTACAGTCTGATGGTAAAATATTGATTGGTGGATTGTTTACCAATTACAATAATGCCCCTACAAAATATATAGCCCGGTTAAATACCAATGGTACTAAAGATGCAACGTTTAACAGCAATGCTGTGGGGGCCGATTTGTTTGTTTATGCAATGGCAATACAGGCTGATAGCAAGATACTGGTAGGTGGGGCTTTGATAAATTACAATGGTATAAGGGTAAATTATCTAACCCGCCTTACCGCCAAAGGAATTAAAGATAGTAGCTTTAATGTCAGTGGAGCCGGGGCAAATAATGTAGTTAATGCTATTGCTTTACAAACCGATAATAAAGCCTTTTATGCTGGTGGTAATTTTACAGCATTTAATGGAATAGGAAAAAATAGGATAGCCAGAATATACACCGATTCATTGTTGTATACCATTGCTGGAAATATCATTACTCCACTCCATAAAAATATACTGAATACTACACTTGTTGTAAACAGCGATTCTGCTGTTTTAAATAGTAATAATTATATAGCCAGTGTGGGTAGTACCAGCACCCAGACTATAAAGGTGTATAAGAATAACGATACACATAAAACCAATGGTGTTACTACGCTTGATCTGGCATTAATACAAAGCCATATCTTAGGTAAGAATTTATTCAATTCTCCTTATAAAATAATAGCTGCCGATGTAAATGGTGATGGAAAAGTAACTGCTCTGGATATTGTTTATATCAAGCGATTGATTCTGGGAATGGATACTGCTTTCAATAAATCTTCTACCGGCGAAAAAAGGCTCTGGGCTTTTGTAGATAGCAGTTATACTTTCCCAGATAGTACTAATCCTTTTCCTTTTAAAGACAGTATTAGTTTTAATGGATTAAATGCTGCTAAAACAAATCAAACCTTTATAGGTATAAAGCTGGGTGATGTAAACTGGGACTGGAATCCTGCTTTGGCAAGAATGCCGAATAGGGAGTTTGTTAATCCTAAGAAGAAAATAGAAGCTACTGATAAAATAGACCTATAAGTTTTCAAAGTATTTGAGGGATGAGAATCCAAAGACCTATAAGTTTTCAAAGCATTTGAGGGAAGAGAATCCAAAGACCTATAAGGTTTCAAAGCATTTGAGGATTCTAATCCCAAAGACCTATAAGGTTTTAAAAACCTTATAGGTCTGAAAATGCAAGAAGATATTATTCAATAAAATTCCATAATTACTGCTTTCGCTTGCCCTTTTACTAGTCGTAAGAGCCCTCGGCGCACTGCATTGATGCCTCTACGCACTTCGGCTAGGGCATTTACTACAGGTACTTGCCCTATTACTACTGGTAAAAGCGCAAGTACTACAGCGTTGAGGGCAAGCCGCACTCCGGCTAGGGCATTTACTACTGGTATATGCGCAAATACTACTGGTAAAAGGGCACAACGCTCTCTGCCTAGCCCTATTACTACAGGTAAGACCGCGGTTACTTTCACTAAAAACAGGTTTTAGGCTCTTTTATCCTCCTTTTATGGCCAAAATATCGCTGCTGGTTTTTGGATTATTTAAAATAAAGGACAACAAAACACCCTGTAAATTGCCCCCAATACGCCGGAAAGTATGATTCTTAGTGGTATTCCTGACTTTTCTTATGACAGTTGTCAGTTTTGCCAAAATAATTAGAATTTATACCAGAAGCCATTTTGGAAAGTCTACTTTCACGGTATTGGTAGTAAATTTCTACTACCGCAAATCATCAATTAAATGTTCAGTGAGTCAATTAGTATTCCTACGGGTGTTGCAGCATTTTTCGAATTCGAGAAATATGTAATTGCTCAGTGTACTATCAACGAAACATTGTGGGGGGTGCCTGCTCCCAAACTATTGTCGATAGCAGCTACAAAAACAGTGTTTGAAAACTTTTATGCTATTACTTTTAATAAGCAAACCCGCAATGTAGCCACCACTGCTGCCCGCAATCAGATGTGGGACAAGCTGGAATTCGGCATCAGGGATTTGTTTAACACCTGTTTATTAAACAATCCAGCCATTACTGCCGATGATAAGGCAGCACTTGGTATTAAAATCACCGATTCTTCACAGAAATCAAGTGGCAAGGTACCTGTTACTACGCCGGTAACTTCTTTTACTTCGGAAGAAATTTCTGTATTGCATGTAATTATTGCCGACAGCAATAATACCGATTCTCATGCCAAACCGCATGGGGTAGGGTATATGGAAATTGCTGCTAAACTGGATATTGCAACTGCGCCACCTGCCAGTGTTGCAGATTGTACATTAAGGTATCATGTAAGTAGGAATCACGAACCAATAGAGTTTGAGGATACCGACCGTGGTAAAACCTTTTTTGCTTACAGCCGTTGGGTAAAAACCAATGGGGATAGCAGCCCATGGAGTGGTATGGTATCGGCCATTATTCCTTAGTAGTTATTTTTTGTTAATAGAAAGAAGAAAGCTTTCACTGGAAACGGTGGAAGCTTTTTTGTATATATTTGTTTCTGTATTACCCGCTTTTATAAAATGAATAAAACACTTAACTCTTGCTGTAACTACCGATTGCTGTTGGTAATATTGTTGGTGGGGGTGATGGGTAATGGAAGGACGCAGAATTTAGTGCCTAATTATAGTTTTGAGAATTTTACTGTATGTCCTAGAGAGTTTAATGCCCCCCCTCCAAAACCATGGTATATTCCAACAAATACTGGTACTTATTATCTTAATTCTTGTGACACAAGCGGTTTTGCTGGTGTACCTAATGGTACTATTAAAGGGTATCCTAGTTTTCAGTATGCAAGAACTGGTGTGGGATATATTTTTTTGGATTATAATGCTGGTTTTTTTAGAACGTATATTCAAGTAAAACTTTTAGATAGTTTAATAAAAGGGCATTATTATTATGCAGAACATTTTGTAAATGTACCTAA
>CAIVPM010000181.1 GCA_903907815.1 uncultured Chitinophagaceae bacterium
ATTGAAAGGACAAATGCTTGGATGGATTCTTACAAGGGAATTTTGATAAGATTTGAAAAACTGACAATAACTTGGTGGAATATGCTATGGCTCAGCGTTATAGCAATATTTCTTAAAAAACTTAAATGTTAAACAACTTCAACAAATAAATTGAGTTCCAAATGATAAATTAAAGCTCAAACAAATTTAAAATAGTAGGGTTTTTAACTGATATTTAGTCGTATTTAGGTATTAACTGTGGCGTTGTATATAATCCCGACGGGATTATACGTGTATAGTAAACAGGTAGATGTTTTGAGTGCGACCCCATTCGGGGTCGTACTACTTTGGTAATCTGTTGCTATAAACGTTTGAATCCTTTGGATTCAGTAATGGATATAGGGAGGATTGTAATTTTGGTGACTTAAATTTGTAGCATAGTATAGAGTGCCGTAGGTATGGCATTTTGGTAGTAATATGATTTTTATTGTATAAAAAGCCCAGCAGGTGGCGATATAGATGAATTAAATAAATTATAAAGAGGTATGTTCCATAATGGAACATACCTCTTTGCTACGAAAATTATACTATATGATTGTTTGAAAGTATTTAAATTGCCTTAACCATTAACTTTGGCGGAATTATTTATAGAATACTTTTTAGGCTTAAGATTGCTAAATGACTAAAGAAAGAGAAATTGAAGAAAAGCTGATTGGGAAATTAACCGATCTAAAATATACTTACCGTTCTGAAATTAGGGACAGGGAAGGTCTTGAACTGAACTTTCGAAAGAAATTTGAGGTGCTGAACCGTGTGAACTTAAGTGACTCTGAATTTAAACGTCTGCTTGATGAAATTGTCAGCAATGACGTATTTGCTTCCTCTAAAAAACTGCGTGAGAAAAATACTTTTGAAAGAGAAGACGGGACTCCATTACATTATACTCTTGTGAACATAAAGGATTGGTGTAAGAATGAGTATGAAGTAATTAATCAATTAAGAATTAATACTAATAATAGTCACCATAGATATGATGTGATTTTGTTGCTTAATGGTCTGCCTGTTGTACAAATAGAACTTAAGACACTGGAGGTGAGACCACAGAAGGCTATGCAGCAAATAGTGGATTATAAAAACGATGCTGGTAATGGTTACGGTAATACCTTGCTTTGTTTTATACAATTGTTTGTTGTAAGCAATTTAACCCGCACTAAGTATTTTGCCAATAACAATAACCAGCATTTTATATTTAATGCTGAAGAACAGTTTCTACCTGTTTATGAGTTGGCTGATGCCAATAATGTAAAGATTAACCTGCTGGATAAATTTGCTGAACAGTTTCTTGCTAAATGTACTTTAGGGGAAATGATTAGCCGATATATGGTATTGGTAGCAAGTGAACAAAAGCTGATGGTAATGCGACCGTATCAGATTTATGCTGTGAAGGCAATTGTTGACTGTATTCATCAGAACAGAGGAAACGGCTATATATGGCATACAACGGGTAGTGGAAAAACGCTTACTTCGTTTAAGGCTTCTACTTTACTGAAAGATAATCCCGATATTGAGAAATGTTTATTCGTTGTGGACAGGAAAGACCTTGACCGCCAAACAAGGGAAGAATTTAATCGATTTCAGGAAGGTTGTGTTGAGGAAAATACCAACACCGAAACTTTAGTAAGGAGAATGCTTTCGGATGATTATGCTGATAAAGTAATTGTAACTACCATACAAAAACTTGGTATAGCACTGGATGCTGATTATAAGAAGAATTATAAAGAAAGGTTATATCCTTTGAAAGATAAACGAATAGTTTTCATATTTGACGAATGCCATCGTTCGCAGTTTGGAGAAAACCATCAGGCTATAAAGGACTTCTTTCCTAATTCTCAACTATTTGGATTTACGGGCACACCCATCTTTGAAGAGAATGCTACTTATGTACAAGTAGATGAAACAGTTGGTTCTTATATAACAACGCTTGATGTATTTGAAAAAGAACTTCATTCTTATACTATTACTCATGCAATAGAAGACAAGAATGTATTGCGTTTTCATATAGAGTATTTTAAAGCAGAAGGAAAACAACAACCAAAGGCTGGAGAGCTTTTGGCGCAGAAGGCTATTGTGGAAGCTATATTGACTAAGCATGATGCAGCAACAAACCACCGACAATTTAATGCAATACTGGCAACTGCATCTATTAATAATGCTATTGAATATTACCGCTTGTTTAAAGAAGTACAGGCTAAGCGTGCTATAGAAGATGAAAGTTATAAGCCTTTGAATATTGCCTGTGTTTTTTCGCCTCCTGCACAAGCTGTTGCAAAAGAGGAAGAAAATAAGAATGATAAAAATGTAGAGGATATTAAGCAATTACAAGAAGACCTGCCACAGGAAAAACATGATAATGAAGAAGCACCTGAGGAAAAGAAGGCCGCATTGAAATTGCTGATTGCTGATTATAATATACAATACAAGACCAATCATACTATTACTGAATTTGACCTTTATTATAAGGATATACAAGCACGTATAAAAGATCATAAATACAGCAATAAAGACTATGCTGCTGAGAACAAGATAGATATAGTGATAGTTGTGGATATGTTGCTTACTGGGTTTGATTCGAAATATCTAAATACTTTGTATGTAGATAAGAATTTGAAATATCATGGATTGATACAAGCTTTCTCCCGAACCAACCGAATATTGAATGACAATAAACCTTATGGCAATATACTTGATTTCAGACAACAACAAGGGGAAGTAGATAAGGCAATTGCACTGTTTTCTGGCAATAATAAAAATATAGATAAGGCTAAAGAAATTTGGTTGGTTGACCCTGCGCCAGTAGTGATAAGTAAGTACGAAAAGGCAGTGGCAGAATTGGGTAATTTTATGCAAAGCAATAATCTTGCCTGCGACCCTGAAGCAGTGTATAACTTGAAGGGTGATATGGCTAAGATAAACTTTATTAACCGCTTTAAAGAGATTCAAAAGCTAAAGACACAGCTTGACCAATATACAGACCTTAGCGAAGAACAAAAGCAGACCATTGAAGCATTGTTGCCCGAAGATGAACTACGATCTTTTAGAAGCTCTTATTTAGAAAAGGCAAAGGAACTGAAAGAGAAGCAAATAAAAGAAGGAGGAGATGCAGACCCTAATTTGCAGCAACTGGATTTTGAATTTGTTTTGTTTGCATCTGCTATTATAGATTACGACTATATAATGGCATTGATTGCTACCTATACACAAAGCAGCCCTGGTAAACAAAAAATGACGAGGGAGCAATTGATAAACCTACTTAGTTCGAGTGCAAACCTGATGGAAGAAAGAGAGGATATTGCTGATTACATAAAAAGCTTAGCAACTGGTAAGAGTTTGAATGAAAATGAGATAAGGGATGGGTACCAAAAATTTAAAACTGAGAAGTATCAGCATGAGCTTGCAGGAATAGCTACTAAATATGGACTGGAAGCTAAGGCTATACAAAGCTTTGTAGATAGGATAATGAGCAGGATGATTTTTGATGGTGAAAAACTGAGTGACCTGATGGCACCTTTAGCTTTGGGATGGAAAGAAAGGACTAAGAAAGAGCTGGCATTTATGCAGGAATTGATGCCTATATTAAAAAGAATTGCGCAAGGGCGTGAAATCTCTGGATTGAAAGCTTATGAATAAGGAAATTAAAAAAACTATAGAACCTAAGCTGCGGTTTACTGAGTTTAAGAATAATGGCAATTGGGTAGAGAAAACACTTGGGGAAATTGCAGAAATAATTACAGGGAATACCCCAAGTACTAATGATTCTGACAACTTTGGCGGTGATAAAATGTTTGTATCGCCTGCAGATATTTCAGACGAACGATATATAATTAAAACTAAAACAACTCTTAGCAAGAAGGGATTTTCATTAACAAGGCACGTAAAGGAAAATAGTATTTTATTTGTTTGTATAGGTTCTACTATTGGGAAAATAGCGCAAAACAAATTTGAATGTGCAACGAATCAACAAATTAATTCTATAGTACCATACGAAGGATATTCAAGTGATTTTATATATTCCACTTTGCAAAATGATTCTTCAAAGATAGCTTCCATTGCAGGTATACATGCTATTCCCATTATTAATAAGTCTTCATTTTCTTCTGTAGTAATTAGTTTGCCAAAACCAGATGAGCAACAAAAGATTGCTGATTGTCTTTCTTCGCTTGATGAACTTATTAGTGCTGAAAACCAAAAGCTTGAAGTATATAAAGGACATAAGAAAGGGCTTATGCAACACATGTTTCCTGGGGAGGGAGAGAAGGTGCCGAAGTTGCGGTTTGAGGAGTTTGAGAGGGAATGGGAGGAATCAACTTTTGGTGATGCTGCAAAATTTATAAATGGTAGAGCGTATAAACAAGAGGAACTGCTTGAATATGGAAAATACAGGGTACTACGAGTTGGTAATTTTTTTACTAATAATAATTGGTATTATTCTGACCTTGAATTAGAAGCGGATAAATATTGTGAAGAAGGAGATTTGCTTTACGCTTGGTCTGCCTCTTTTGGTCCAAAAATATGGAAAGGAGAAAAGACTATTTATCATTATCATATTTGGAAGGTTGTATCTAATGATGGAATTGATAAGAATTATTTATTTAAACTTTTAGATTATCATACTGAAAAAATGAAGTCTCAAAATGCCAATGGATTTGCATTGCTTCATATTACCAAAGGTAACATTGAGAGTTGGAAATGCTATTTTCCTAAATCTGAAAAGGAACAACAAAAAATAGCTTCATTTCTTTCTTCATTAGATGAATTGATTATAGGACAAACAGAGAAGATTGGGTTGCTGAAAGAACATAAGAAGGGACTGATGCAGGGGATGTTTCCGAATGTCTGAACTGTGATTCTGATTGTCTGAACTGTGATTTGTTTGATTGGGGTGATTATTATGATTTATTAATTATTTTATGGGAGCGCATTTTACCGAAATATTATTGTATAACAGTCCTAATGGCAAAGTGAAAATAGAAGTGTTTTTGCAGGATGAAAGTATCTGGTTGAGTCAAGCCAAGATAGCGGAATTGTTTGGGGTGGAAAGAAGTGTGGTTACTAAACATATTGGCAATATATTCAAGTCGGGCGAGTTGGACGAAAGAGTGGTATGTGCAAATTTTGCACATACCACTCCACACGGTGCTATTGAAGGAAAGACTCAACAGTTGCAAGTGAAATTTTATAATCTCGATGTCATTATTTCTGTTGGGTATCGGGTAAACAGCAGTCAAGCGACTGCTTTTAGAATATGGGCAACTGAAAGGCTGAAAGAATATATCATCAAAGGGTTTACGATGGATGATGAAAGACTAAAAAATCCTAAAAATGTTTTTGGTAAAGACTATTTTGATGAACAACTGGAACGAATAAGGGATATACGCAGCAGCGAAAGAAGATTTTACCAGAAGATAACCGATATATATGCACAATGCAGTGCTGACTATAGTGCAGATAATGAGATAACCCAACAATTTTTTGCTACCGTTCAGAATAAACTTCACTTTGCTATTACGGGTAATACAGCAGCAGAAATAGTGCATAGCAGGGTGAATAGCGGTAAAGAGAATTTAGGATTAAGTACCTGGAAAAATGCACCTAAAGGAGCTATCAGAAAAACGGATGTTTCGATTGCTAAAAATTATTTGGATAAAACAGAGCTGGAAAAACTGAATAGAATAGTAACGATGTATCTGGACTATGCGGAGTTGCAGGCTACTAATGGGAAGATAATGTATATGAAAGACTGGGTGGAAAAGTTAGATGCATTCCTGAAGTTTAATGAGCAAGAAATATTAAAACATACGGGAAAAGTAACAGCAGAAATAGCTAAAGTATTTGCTGAAAAGGAATTTGACAAATACAGGGTTATACAAGATAAAACTTATGAGAGTGATTTTGACAGTGTAATAAAAAAAATTAAAGGAAAGTAAGATGACAGCAACAGACCAAAAACAACTGGGAAATACGCTTTGGGCAATAGCAGATGATTTGCGAGGGGCGATGAATGCGGACGATTTTAAAGATTATATGTTGTCTTTTCTTTTCCTACGATATTTAAGTGACAACTATGAGATAGGGGCGCAAAAGGAATTGGGTGAAGATTATCCTATTTTGGATAAAGAAGACAAACGTACCCCTTTATCTGTTTGGTATACAGATAATAAAGATGATGTAAAGGAGTTTGAAAAACAAATGCGTAGAAAATTGCATTATGTAATAGAACCTCAACATTTATGGAGTAGTATAGCAGAGATGGCAAGAACGCATAGTGGCGAATTATTGCATACATTAAGTGATGGATTCAGGTATATAGAAAATGAATCGTTTGAAAGTACTTTTCAAGGATTGTTTTCGGAGATTAATCTTGAATCGGAGAAACTTGGGAAAAACTATACAGAGCGTAATAACAGACTCTGTACAATTATTCAGAAAATAGCAGAAGGAATTGCTGAGTTTTCGACTGATACTGACATTTTAGGTGATGCATACGAATACCTGATAGGTGAGTTTGCTGCAGGTTCGGGTAAAAAGGCTGGTGAGTTTTATACACCTCAAAAGATATCGAATATACTTTCAAGAATAGTAACACTTGATAGTCATCAACCAAGTACGGGTAATAAAAAGAAACTTGAAAACGTATTAGATATCACCTGTGGGTCTGGTTCATTATTGCTTAATGTGCGAAAGAGTATGAAAAAGAGCGATGGTGAAATAGGAAAAATATATGGTCAGGAAAAAAATATTACTACTTATAACCTTGCGCGAATGAACATGTTGCTTCATGGAGTAAAGGATACGGAGTTTGTGATACATCATGGAGATACTTTGGTAAATGATTGGGATATTCTGAATGAGATGAACCCTGCCAAGAAAATGAAGTTTGATGCAATAGTTTGTAATCCACCATTTAGTTATCGTTGGGAACCAACTGATGCCATTGGTGAAGATTTTAGGTTTAAGAGTTATGGACTTGCACCAAAGTCAGCGGCAGACTTTGCTTTCCTGCTTCATGGATTTCACTTTCTGAGTGATGAAGGAACAATGGCGATTATTTTGCCTCATGGAGTATTGTTCAGAGGTGGTGCAGAAGAAAGAATTCGTACCAAACTATTAAAAGACAATAATATAGATACTGTTATTGGATTGCCATCGAACCTGTTCTTTTCTACTGGTATTCCTGTTTGTATATTGGTGTTGAAGAAGTGTAAGAAAAACGATGATGTATTATTTATCAATGCGAGTGAATATTTTGAAAAGGGTAAAAGACAGAATGTTTTATCAGATGAAAATATTGATAAAATAGTTGAGGCTTACCAATTCAGAAAAGAAGATGATAAAAGATATTCCCGTCGTGTTTCGATGGAAGAGATTGCAAAGAATGATTATAACCTAAACATTTCGCGATATGTAAGTACTTCAATAGCTGCTGAAACGATTGATTTACTGGCAGTAAATGAAAAGCTTGTTGCTATTGAAAAGGATATTATAAAAGCAAGGAATATGCATAATGGGTTTTTGAAGGAATTGGGTCTGCCGCTGATATAGTATACAAGAATAAATTTGTGGATTGATTTTAAAACGTAAGGCACGGCATGGATATCAAAACGTAGTATTTGTATTGCAAAACCGATAGAAGGGAAAATCCTTTTGATGCGCCTTAGTAGTTTATCTATTAAAGGGCTGATATAGGCGCAGCAAAAGATTGGAATGATAGCGGGGGCCAAAGGCCTGCCATAATCAAAGTAAAAAACAAAAAGTAAAAAGAATACAAATACAAAAACTAAAGACTAAAAAAAGAAAAACTAAATTAAATACAAGGCAATAGGCTAGAGGAATACAAATACATGTAGTCTTCTAATCCCTCAATTATCCAATAAGTTATCAACGACTACAATAATTCGGGTTAACTACAATATTTTTGAATCGAAATAACCGTTGGATGAAAAAGATACTTAAAAAGAAAAAGCCTTCTATGTGGCCGAAGATAATAGGCATACTGTTCCTACTGCTGGTAGTGGGGGCATTGTTTGGCTTATGGATATTGAAAGGTCCATCTACCTCGTTCAATGGTAACTATCAGACTTTTGTACTGACTGATGAAGACATACAACAGCAGCGAGTGGTGGATATAATGAAAGAGAAAGACGTGGTTTCGTATCCTTTCATATGCTCTATTATTGGATCGAGAATGCATATATGGGATAAGCTGAAACCGGGTAAATACAGGGTGGAGCATGGGCAAAACCTGATAAGCATTTTAAGGATGCTGCGCAACCATAAACAGATGCCGGTGAACCTGGTAATAAACCGCCTGAGAACGAAGGAAGATCTGGCACACCTGATAGGTAAAAACTTCTCTACTGATTCTATTGCGGTGATGAACTTTTTGAACTCGGAAGATGCCTTGAAGAAATATGGAGTAGAAGGTAATACGGTGTTTACCATACTGATGCCGGATACCTATACGTTTTACTGGAATACCTCAATTGAAAAGATTTTTGATAAACTATACGAGGCGCACGAACAGTTCTGGAGTAAGAACAATCGTAAGAATAAAGCAGCTGGACTGGGCATTACAGCGCAACAGGTGCATACGCTGGCATCGATAGTGGAAGAGGAAACCAACTACGATCCAGAGAAGGGAAATATTGCGAGTGTGTACTGGAACCGACTGAAGAAAGGGATGTACCTGGGGGCGGATCCTACGATAAAATATGCGTTGAAAGATTTTGGTTTAAGGAGAATATTGTTTGGTCATTTAAAGGTAGTGTCGCCCTACAATACGTATAAGAATAAGGGCTTGCCACCGGGGCCTATCTGTACGCCTACAGCGCGAACAATTGATGATGTGCTGAACATGCCAAGAACCGATTATCTGTTCTTTGTGGCGAGTAGCGAATTTAATGGTACGCACCATTTTAGCAGCAACTATGCCGAGCATATGCAGTACGCCAAAGCGTATCAGCAAAAACTGGATATTTATTTAGCCAACAAACATTAATTTTAACTCTTGACAAGATTCGAAAGAATATTATTGCGCATACCTATTGTATCGTTCCTGATACATAAGAGTAAGCAACTGAAGGTGCCCGGATTTAAAGGGCTGCCGCTATACGATGTAATTAATTTCTTTTTTACTCAGGTGAATAAAGTGGGCTTAACCGATAGGGCTGCGGCTATATCGTTCAACCTTATTATGGCGCTACCTGCAGCCATGCTTTTCCTGTTTTCCATTATACCATACTTACCTGGATCGGCTACTTATAAAATGGAAATTCTTAGTTTTCTGAAAGATTTATCACCTACATCGGGTACCTATAAACTAATAGAAGGTATACTGAACGACTTGCTGAAAAAGCATGTGGGTTTATTCTCTTTTGGTTTTGTGTTGCTGATGTATTATTCCTCGAATGCGACCATTGGTATTATCCGAAGTTTTGACCACTCGATAGCAGAGAAAAAGAAGTTCTGGTTCAACCAAAGATGGAGGGCTATACAGGTTACGTTTATACTGATATTGCTGGTGATAGCGGCTGCACTGATGATGGTAGGTCAGCAATTGCTGGTAGATTCTATCCGTAAACTATTTCATATAAAAAGGGCGAATCTTAGCTGGCTGAAAGGGGTGAAGTGGCTGGTGATAGTAGCGTTGTTTTATTATGGAATTGCATTCATTTATAAGTTTGGTCCATCGGTAAAAAAGCGCTGGAGTCTGCAGTCGCCGGGATCCTTGCTTGCCACTTTTTTAATGTTGTCAACTACCTTGGCTTTCTCGTATTATGTAAATAATTTTGGTAGTTATAATAAAGTATATGGCTCGATAGGAACGGTGATAGTATTGCTGTTGTTGATTAACTTTAACTCCCTGATTCTATTGATAGGATTCGAGCTGAATGTAAGTATAACTTATCTGGATAATGAGGAGGAAGAGGAACGAGCGGAAGCGGAGAGGTTGAATAATGTGGAAGGTGATAAGTTTTAAGTATTAGGTTTTAAGTAGTAGGTAGTAAGTAAAAAGTACATAAAGATTTAATCAATTATATGAAAAGAACATTCATACTTTGTTTTGTAAGTACCTTGTTGTATTTTACTTCTCAGGCACAAGAACATAAGTTGGATAATGTAATAACAAATAAGGATTCTGCACATGATTCTAATGAACCTATTTTCACTTCGGTGGATATAGAAGCAGCGTTTCCTGGTGGAGTGACTGGTTGGTGTCAGTTTCTACAAAAGCATTTAAGAACGAAAGTGCCGATTAAAAATAAAGCTCCATTAGGGAGATATACTGTAACAGTTTTATTTATTGTTGACAAAGATGGAACAATTTCTGATATAAGTATAAAGAATGATCCGGGCTATGGTACTGCAGAGGAAGTAATAAGGGTGCTGAAGAAAAGCCCTAAATGGTCTCCCGGAATACAAAATGGTAAATTAGTTAAAAGCTGGAGAACCCAAAGCATTATTTTTCAGGTGGAGGAAGAGTAATATCAAGTTATCCACCATTCCAAAACATCCTTCCGTTTTTCCATCAAATAATTCACACCGCTCCTTAAACGTTCAGTTCTTTATTCGTAGTAGCTACTTTTGTTACTATGGCTAATAAACTTAAAAAGAAAGCGCCACCCATTCCTCCTCCTCCCGATCCTGAAGTGTTTAATGAGGATAAGGAAGAAGAAGTAAATGTAATGGAGGTGGTGAAGGACGAAAGGACTACAAAAATTGCAGGAGCCGTGAGCCTCCTTTTTGCTGTATTTCTATTTGTGGCCTTCACTTCTTATATGTTTACCTGGCAGGAAGATCAGGATAAAGTACACCAGTTTGGCGTAAGAATATTTGCAGTACATGATGTACGCGTATATAATCTTTTAGGGGTACTGGGGGCTTATTTTGCGCACTTATTTATCTTCAGTGGCTTTGGTTTGGCATCTTATATTCTTTGCTCATTCTTCTTTGTACTGGGCGTAAATTTAATGACAGGCAATGCAGTGTTCTCGCTGAAGAGAAATCTTAGATATGTGATAGTTGGGGTAACCGTTTTCAGTACATTGCTGGCTTTTCTTACACAAGGATCTATCTTTAGCTGGGGTGGTGCAGTAGGAGAACTGGTAAGCGAATGGCTTATAAAATGGATTGGTACTTTTGGTACTGGGGCTGTATTATTTGTCATTCTGTTTGCCTACATTATCTGGAGATTTAATCCAACCTTTAAACTACCAGAAAGAAAGCAGGTAAAGAAGTTTACCGATGCTGATGATACTTTAAATCCACTTGCAGATGAGACGCTGAATAGTGAAGAACTGGAAGAACAGGAGGAAGAAGAAGCACTTCAATTAGTAGTGAAAGATTCTGTAGAAGAACCTGCAGCTGGTAACAGGCTAAAGGGAGATGGTGCAGTTAGTCTGATTATGCCCGAAGATGAACCTGTGGAAGAAAATCCACTCATACAATTCGACGTAAACGAACGCGCTGAGGAAGAACCAGTTGAGGGGTTGGATGGAATAGAACTGAATGATTTGTATGCCAGTAAAGTATTCCCTAAAGCTCCAGTTACTCCAGCAGTAGTTGCTCCTTTTGAACCAGAAACTCCTGAGCCTGTAATTGAAGAAAAGTATGAAGAAGATGGAGCTGTTTTAATGATTGATGATAGTGTAGTATTGCCTGCAAAACAACAAGTACCACCGCATGAACTGGAGATACTTCCTTCGGCAGAAGATGAGGAAGAAATAGTTGAGCCGATCATTGCAGCTACTCCACAGAAAGTAATCATGGATCCTTATGATCCAAGCCTCGAACTAAGCGATTATAAATATCCTACACTCGATTTATTAGAGACACATGGAAGCGAAAAGATAGTACATGATCCTACTGAATTAGAGACTAATAAGAATCAGATAATTGCTACCCTGAAGAACTACGATATTGCTATTCAGCGAATTGCAGCAACGGTTGGACCTACCGTAACACTGTATGAAATAGTTCCTGCACCGGGGGTAAGAATCAGCAAGATTAAGAATCTGGAAGATGATATAGCATTGAGTCTTGCTGCATTGGGTATTCGTATTATTGCGCCTATTCCGGGTCGTGGTACTATTGGTATTGAAGTGCCGAATGTGCGCAAAACAATCGTTAGTATGAAGACTTTATTGTCTTCCGAGAAGTTCATCAACAACAACTTCTCCCTGCCAATTGCTATTGGTAAAAAGATTGATAATGAAAACTTTATTGTTGATCTTGCTTCCATGCCACACTTGCTGATGGCGGGTGCTACCGGACAAGGTAAATCCGTTGGTATCAATACTTTGCTGGTTTCTTTACTGTACAAGAAACATCCTTCTCAATTGAAGTTTGTATTGATAGATCCTAAGAAAGTAGAGCTTAGTTTATACAAGGTAATTGAGAAGCACTTCCTGGCTAAATTACCGGGCGAAGAAGAAGCTATTATTACCGATACCAAGAAAGTGGTATACACTTTAAACGCGCTTTGTATAGAGATGGATAACCGCTACGATTTGCTGAAAGAAGCAGGTTGTAGAAATATAAAAGAATACAATGAGAAGTTTATTGCCCGCAGATTAAACCCTCAGAAAGGACATCAGTACCTGCCATTTATTGTGCTGGTAGTGGATGAGTTTGCCGATCTGATAATGACTGCTGGTAAGGAGGTAGAAATGCCTATTGCCCGTCTGGCACAGCTTGCCCGTGCTATTGGTATTCACTTGATAATTGCTACGCAGCGTCCTTCGGTAAATATCATTACCGGTACTATCAAAGCCAACTTCCCAGCAAGGGTTGCCTTTAAGGTTTCCAGTAAAATAGATAGTCGTACCATCCTCGATCATGGTGGTGCAGAGCAGTTGATAGGTAAGGGAGATATGCTGGTAAGCTACAATGGAGAAACCGTTCGTTTACAGTGTGCTTTTGTAGATACGCCAGAGGTAGAAAAAGTATGTGAATTCATTGGGTCTCAACGTGGTTATCCCGATGCATTTTTGCTTCCGGAATATGTAGATGAAAAAGAATTTGAGAATAAAGACATGGGTGAGGAAGATCGCGATCCTTTGTTTGTAGATGCTGCCAGATTAATTGTACAGAATCAGATGGGTAGTACCTCCCTTATTCAACGTAGAATGAAGCTTGGCTATAACCGTGCAGGACGATTAATGGATCAGCTGGAGAGTGCCGGAATTGTAGGGCCAAACCTTGGAAGCAAAGCCCGGGAAGTAAGGTTTAAAACCGACAGCGACTTAGAAGAATACCTCAGTACAATGGGCATGACATAAACAAAGTCGTTCCAATAGTTTAAGTTGTTTAAGAAGTTCAAAGGTTGAGTAGAAATATTCAACCTTTTTTATTGATAAAAGCATGTGTATTTACTCTTTGCTTATAGCCTCCTTGCCTAACCTCTTAACAGAACATCATCTTCGTAATTAGTTCTTTCAGCATCTCACTCTCAGCGGTATAGCTAGTATTAATCCCTATAGATTTTAGGTTGTAGTGTTGTAGTAGTAGTAACACTTTTTCTACCGATTGTTGACCGTATTGTTTAGCCGCTGACAAGTAATCCTTTACAAAATAAGGGTTCACTTCCAGCGCTTGTGCAATGGTATTGTTATCATTGCTACCTGCTCCAAATACCATGTATACTTTACTGAAATAATTATACAGCGCAGGCAAGGTCATCTGAATAGGAGAGGCCTTTGGGTTTGCTTCAAAGTAGTTGATAATACGGATCGCTTTAGAGAAATTTCTTTGTGCCAGAGCGCCTTGTAGCTCAAACACATTAAACTCTTTACTAATGCCAATATAATTCTCAATATCGTCTTCCGTTATCTGTTTACGACCATTTAGGTTGATGGCCAGTTTCTCTATTTCATTCTCTATCCTACTCAAATCATTGCCTATATGATCTACCAGCAGGAACAATGCTTTCTGCGTAATAGTCAACTGATTTTTGCTTACCACGGACGCTGCAAAATCCGGTAGTTTATCGTCGTACATCTTCTTGGTAGAAAATAGTTCGCCGTTCTGTTTAATGGCTTTGGCAAGCTTGCTTCTGCCATCAATTTTTTTATCTTTATGGCTCACCACAAACACCGTAGAGGAAAGCGGATTCTCTATGTAGGATTGTAGCTTTTCAATGTCTTTAAACGCCATCTGCTGAGCCTCTTTCAGTATCACCACCTGACGGTCGGCAAACATGGGGTAACGCTTGCAGGCATTTACAATATTTACCCAGTCGGCATCTTTGCCATAGAATACGGTAAGATTAAAAGATGCATCTGCTTCAGAAAGTATTTTGGTCTCGGCATAGTTCACAATATTGTCTATAAAGTATGGCTCATCGCCCTCCAGCCAATAGAGTGATTTAAACTTCCCTTTCTTCCAATCCGAGATAATAGCATCCATGCTCATGCTGCAAATAAAATTAATTATCTACAATACATAATTAGTTTTTACCAACAATCGAAACTTGTTCATTATTTAATATAGGAAAATTCAAATACCGTAGTACAATATTGGCCGTTACTACCACATCTTTCTGGCAGTAGGTAACAATCCTTTCAAGGTTCTTTTCTTTATAGTACACATCCTGAACCATACTGCCGTCTATGTCATCCTTTGAGGTAGGAATGCCTAAAACAGATGCCAGTAAGTGTAAGGATACATAGTTTTTATTGTCCCCAAACTTCCACCAGTTCATGGTATCGGTCATCTTTACTTCCCAGGGTTTTTTGTCATTCAGCAGCAGATAATCGGGCAGCTGCATATTATTTATCAACATGCGGCGACAGATATATGGGATGTCGAACTCTTTAATATTATGGCCAGCAAATTGAAAATAAGGGTATCGGGCATGCATTTTATCGGCAATGGCAATAAACTGACGAAGTATATCCGCTTCATCATCTCCATTGAACGATTTTATTCTCAAATGAATATCATCGCTCGATTCGGGGAATATTGCCGTGGAAATGCATACTATTTTGCCAAATTCGGCTAGTATGCCACCTTTCTGACGATACAATTCAGCAGGAGTTTCCTTTTCGGTTGTTTGTCTGGCTATTTTATCATCCCATAGCTTCTGCCACATGGGCGGCATATCTTTATAATTTTCATATTGGGGTACCGTTTCTATGTCAAGTATCAAAAGCTCTTTTAGCATGATGCTGTATTTCCGCTAAAGGTAGCTGTATTAAATACAATAAGGAGAATTATTAAGGAGATAGGAGACAGAATAATACAGGAGAAGAAGAAATAAATGTGCAATATGGATAGTATTTAAAAAATAAGGGATACATCATACTGGATAGCTTTTCTATCCTTTGTACAATGTATTCCTTTTATGTAAAGAAGTAAATTTAGGTGTAACCTTTATTTCTTATCTCCCCCTTCGTCGATAACCTTTATTGTAGGGCATCTTCTGGAAGGGATTACTGTTTGTTCATCTTCTGATAAGTATACCCAGAAATCATGTACTTCATAAATATCGCCAGGAACTTTGGCACCACCTTCTTCATTAGACCTATCGTAAGGGCCAACTATATTTCCGTGGTACTTTATTTCATTCAGTTTTTCTGATAAGGTCAACGTCTTAAAATGATCAATAGTCATATCTGCTTTTGTAATTATGGGACAAAGTTATTGTTTCAGTTCAAATAAAGAAATAGAAGTTTAAGAATTGAATAATTGTTTGTAAGAAGTGACAAAAAAGCAGGCTATTCTAATAAGAATAACCTGCTTTTAGTTTTACTGAACC
>CAIVPM010000182.1 GCA_903907815.1 uncultured Chitinophagaceae bacterium
GGTTCTTATTTCGTAAAAGTGAGTTCTGATAAAAATTATAATTGTAGTAAAACAATAATAGTTGAATAATTTTATTTAATTGTTATTATTTTATTAGCGATAGTATATAAAATGAGGACATTAATTGGAATAGAACAAATCTGCAAATTTAGAAATGAAAGAAGGTTTTACAAGTTTATTAAATTTATGTTTTGGGATAATTGTATTAGGTGATAAAAAGACGAATATTAAACCAAAAGGTCGTCCCTATGGCACTTTATTAATGCGGATGTTACCCGTCTGACGCTCCTTATTAATTTCTTGAATTTGTGGGATGGTTTTGGGGGAGCGTACTGACGGGTGGAGCGATACATTTGCCTTTGCGTTAGGGCCATAGGGGAATATCCTTTTTTTTGCTAACAGCTTTGAATTTTTTGCTAGTTGAATACAGCAAAAAAAAGATAGGAGAAGATGGCCCGGCCGAAGGCAACGCCCAAAATGCTAATGTGATAGTGAATACAGATTAATGAATTGGCGGATTAACGAATTAGCGAATTAACCTATTAAACCCCACAAACCTGACTAGTGTTTAAAGAATATATAGCCTATAAGGATAGCACAGATTACGCCAATGATATCGGCAGCAATACCTGCCCATAAGGAATACCTTATTTTCTTGATACCTACACTACCATAGTACAAGGCAATGATATAGAAGGTAGTATCGGAACTTCCCTGAAAGGTAGAAGCAAGTTGTCCTACAAAGCTGTCGGCACCATAAGTCTTCATGGTATCGAGCATTAAACCACGGGCACCACCGCCACTAAAAGGTTTCATAATAGCGACCGGTAAGGCGGGCGTAAAAGCAGTATCGATACCGGTAAGACTAATAAGATAAGAAATGCCATTTACCAGGTAAGTAAGCGAACCACTATCGCGGAAAACCCTGATAGCTACCAGCATTCCTACAAAATAAGGAATGACTTTTAATACCACCCCAAAGCCATGTTGTGCCCCTTCGATAAATGCATCGAATACATTTAGTTTCTTTACTACCCCCCCAAGGATAATGGCAACAATAATGATGAGCAACAATACATTGCCTGCTACTTTTCCAAACAGATTCTTCTGTTCATCATTCATGGTATTTACCCAATACATGAGCACACTTACAAATGTGACTAAGGCCAGGATACCTCCTACCAGTACTTTATCCCATTTAAGCTTTTGTTTGAAAGCAACAATCAGGATAGAGGCGATAGTAGTACAAACAGTGGCCAGCACACAGGGGATGAATACACTGGCAGGATTGTGCGAGCCAGAAGCAAGACGATATGCCAGGATAGACAATGGTATAATGGTTAATCCGCTGGTATGCAGTACCAGGAACATGATCATGGCATTGCTGGCGGTATCTTTTTCTTCGTTAATCTCCTGCAGACCTTCCATTGCTTTTAAACCAAAAGGAGTAGCTGCATTATCCAATCCCAACATATTGGCACTAAAGTTCATCACCATATGTCCCATAGAAGGATGATTGTCCGGTATACCCGGAAACAGTCTTTTCATAAAAGGATTCAATAGCTTGGAAAGCTTTAGGATAGCGCCTGCTTTCTCGGCAATATTCATGATACCTAAAAAGAAAACCATGGTACCTGCCAGCGGAAAAGCAACATCGATAACAGAGGATTTGGCACTATCAAAAATGCCATCGGAAAGAATCTTAAAGATGTCTGTATTGCCAGGAATGAAGATGAACTTGATACAGGCAACGATAAATGCGATGACGAAAAATGCTACCCAAACTATATTTAAAGCCATATTAATAGAAATAATCAGCGACTAAAATAAGTTATAAGCACTTAATTCATTCAAATAAACTGGTTCTGTAGAGAAATAGTATTGATTTAACGGTTGTGAATATACATTTGCGCTTCCAAAAATTATAAAATAAGGATATATGGCTTTACAAGCAGGAATTGTAGGATTACCAAACGTAGGTAAATCAACGCTGTTTAATGCAGTTAGTAATAGTGCAAAAGCACAGGCAAGTAATTACCGTTTTTGTACAATAGAACCCAATATTGGGCTGGTAGATGTACCCGATTCAAGACTGGATAAACTGGCTGAATTTGTTCTGCCAAACAGAATAGTTCCTACACAATTAGAGATAGTAGATATTGCTGGTTTGGTAAGAGGGGCCAGCAAAGGAGAAGGACTGGGTAATAAATTTCTGGGAAACATCAGAGAGGTAGATGCTATCATTCATGTGGTAAGATGTTTTGAAGATGAAAACGTTTTAAGAGAAGAAGGCGCTATTAATCCTATCAGCGATAAAGAAATTATTGAAACTGAATTGCAGTTGAAGGACTTGGATAGTGTAGAGAAAAAGATTCCACGTTCGGAGAAACAAGCAAAGGTGGGTGGAGATTCTAAATCGAAAATGGAACTGGAAGTTTTAATCCGTTGTAAAGCGCATCTGGAGCAAGGGAAAAGCATTCGTTCTATGGGATTGGATAAAGAAGAAAAGACTGCCATTGCTGATTTATTTTTATTAACCGATAAGCCAGTTCTGTATGTAGCCAATGTAGATGAAGCCAGCATGCATACGGGTAATAAATATTCCGATATTCTTTCTGCCGAAGCTGCTAAAGAAGGAGCAGATATTATAGTAATGTGTAATAACGTAGAAGCACAGATTTCTGAAATGGAAAACCTGGAAGATAAACAGATGTTTATGGAGGAATACCATATGACGGAGCCTGCATTGAATAGATTAATCCGCACTGCATATCACTTACTGGATCTGGAAACCTATTTTACAGCAGGGGTTCAGGAAGTAAGAGCATGGACTATACACAAAGGCTGGAAAGCACCACAGGCTGCGAGTGTAATTCATACCGATTTTGAGAAAGGATTTATTAAAGCAGAAGTAATTGCTTACAACGATTTTATTACCTATAAAAGCGAAGCTGCATGCAGAGAAAATGGTAGACTAAGAATTGAAGGTAAAGAATATATAGTGCAGGATGGAGATGTGATGCACTTTAGATTTAATGTTTAAGTCGTTCAAGAAGTTTCAATGGTTTAAGAAGTTTAAGGTTATATACAGAAGGCGTGAGTCGTGAGGAATACAAATACATTGAACCACAGAGTCACGGCGACAGGGTGTTACACAGCGAATTGTGAATTAATACAAAATACAGAGAGCAGAGAGAACAGCTAAAGCTGTTGAACGAGTGGTGTAAAAAAATAAAAGCGTCCTTAGTTAATAAAACTAAGGACGCTTTCTTTTTATTATATTCCGTTGGATGTATTAAACGTTGAACCTTGAACGACTTGAACCTTTTAAACCCTTGAAAGTTCTGTTAACCAAAGAAATAACCTGCATGTTGATAGAACTCTGCATCCACTCTTTTCTGCGTAGTTACTGCCATATCAAGATCTACAGGAACTATAGCATTGCCTTGCAACGCCACCATACAACCGTAGGCTTTATCAATTACTAATTCCGCAGCCTTAACACCTAACTTAGTTCCTAATACTCTATCGAAAGCAGTAGGAGTACCACCACGAATTAAATGTCCTAATACAGTAGCACGGGTATTAATACCTGTTTTTTCTTCTATCAGTTTAGCAATACTTGGACCAATTTCTTTTTTCTCCAGTCGTACATTTCCAAATTCATCGGTCTCAATATTGGTATGATCTGTAGCAGCCAGTTCAAAACCCTCGGCTACACAGATAATACAATAGTTTTTACCCCTGTTTTTTCTTTCCATTACTTTCTCTACCACTTCTTCAATCGTCTTTGGAAACTCTGGAATCAGTATCATGTGCGCACCAGCAGCCATACCTGCCTGAATAGCAATCCATCCGGTATGTCTTCCCATTACTTCTACCACAAAACATCTTGAGTGAGACTTTGCAGTAGTATGTAAACGATCTATTGCATCGGCAGCAATATTGGTGGCAGTATCAAAACCAAAAGTATAATCGGTACAGGATAAGTCATTATCAATAGTCTTAGGTACACCAATCATATTCATACCCATTTTCTGCAGCTTATTGGCTACACCCAGCGTATCATCACCACCCACGGCAATAATACCTTCCAGGCCAAGCTGCTCCATTACTTTTTTCACTTTCTCCGGGCCGTTTTCAATCTTCATGATATTAGTACGCGACGATTCGAGTATAGTACCTCCTAATGTTTGAATATCTTCTACCATATCAAGGGTAAGATCGTTGCCATCACCACTCAATGCACCCAGCCATCCTTTACGGAATCCAAATACTTGTATATCATGTAAAAGACATTTTTGAACGACTCCTCTGATTACAGCATTTAAACCTGGGCAGTCGCCACCACCTGTTAAGATACCTATTTTTCTCATGAAGATTTTATTTAGAGTCCAAATCTATCTACAAATTATCACAAAAAGTATCAGGATGATAACTGTCATAATTATGATTGATAGGTATCATAATTAAATACATGACCAGCACAGTAATAACTGTTGAGTAAAATATAAAGTGGAAAATGTAGGAATACTTGCTATTTGGTTAACAGGGGCAATGATTATTTGCGGATAACCACTTTTGTTCCAACAGGTAATATGTAGAACAATTCTTTAATGTATTCATTTTTGGTGCTGATACATCCCATGGTCCAGTTCTGCATTCCATCAACTGCAAAATCTTCGTTAGGCCATGTTCCATGAATTCCAATCGCACCTCCAATTCTTGCATTGTAAGGTATGATACCTTTAGCTTTACGCTCATTAAACTTTTGAATATTTTCCTGATTAGGATAGTCCAGTTGAAAAAAGTCACACCATTTTGCATGGGGTCTTTTACTGATAATATGATAAGTGCCTTCCGGAGTTCTTCTGTCACCTTCATATAATTTATCGCCAAGATCTTTATTGCCAAATACTACCGGGTAAGTAGCTATCCAGGTACCATTGGATTTATAAACAGCCATTTCGTAAGCAGACTTCGTAATTACTACATAATAATCGTCACCATTGGCTATACGTTCGAAAGAAACGTTCGTAAGGAAAATGATACATAAAAGTAAGCCAACAACTGTTTTCATATTATATGCTGAAATAATAGTTTTATAAGGTATCAATTTGAATACCAGAAATCAGGTCTACCAATTATAATATACTTAATTTACCTTAATACCAGGTAGTGTAATAGTATTTCTCTGACTATTATCCAGATCGCTCTGACGTACCAGCAATTTTGCATCCGATGCACTTGCACAGGTTCCGCAGGCTACTCTGTAGGTTTGTTTATTATACACTACATCACAAGATCCATCCTTCCAGTTTGCACCAGAGAAGATAAAGAAGTCGGGAGAGTATTTATTATTAATAAATTTCAAAGTGTTATTGGAATTATCAAACTTCATTCTGAAACCATCAGCATCAATAGAATCTACTTTACAAGGAGTAAGTTGAGGAATCAGTATTTCGTTGGTGTTTTTACCATTAGCATATTTTATTATACCTTGTTCTACAGTAAGCGTATTCTTATCCAGACTTCTGGTAAGTACCAGCTGCTGATCTACATAGAACTGTACCTTTCTGAAATCAATATTACTTGCTCTCAGCTTGTTGTACAAGTCTCTGGTAAAAGGAACAGGAGGTTGTTCATCTACAACTTCTACTGGCTTTTCAGGCTCATTAAAAACTAAAGGTTTTTGTACCGGTTTGCGATGGCAAGCGGATAAAGTAAAAACCACAATAGGGATTATATAATAAAACCAACGTCTCATTGCACGAATTTTGTTAGCAAATTAAATGAAGTTTATCTACAAACTTTACATTTAACGCTAAAGGTGCATTAGTTTATTGTGTATTAACACAATTTTTTTTATCCACATAGTAAATTATAGAGGAAAATCCTGGCTTAAATCAGGTGATTACTTGCTGCCTATACCAGCAATTTGTAGGAAGGTAAGCAGGGCAATCTTTATATCGTATCCAAAGGTCCATTGATTGATATAGTCAATATCCAGTACAATTCTTTTAATAGTCTTTTGTTTATTCAGCTCTTCGTCCGCTACATCTCCACGATATCCTTTTATCTGAGCCAGACCAGTAATGCCCGGTTTTACCAGCAGTCGGGTGTCTATCTGTTCTATGTATTCTGCGTATTTGTTATGATAAGCAATTGCATGTGGCCTTGGACCAACAATACTCATTTCTCCTTTCAATACATTGATAAACTGTGGTAGCTCATCAAAATTCAACTTCCTCAGCCATTTACCAATACTGGTAGCGGGTAAGTTTTCACTTGTTACAAATGTTTCTGATTCGTTTATGGCTCTCTGTGGTAAAGTTCTGAATTTATAACAGCTGAAAATATCGCCATTCAGTCCAATTCTATTTTGAATAAAGAAAGCATCCCCCTTCGAGGTAAGTTTTATAAGGATATAAATTATTGGGAAAAGCCAGCTAAAGACAAATACAAACAATAGCACGGATAACACAATATCAAAGCATCTCTTACCGAAACTTTGATTTATGCTATTTGATTTAAGTTGCAGATTCTGGTATTCTTTCTGCATATTAATCCGATTGTTTATTGTTGTAGTATGCAAATAAAAAAGTTGCCACAGTAATGGGCAACTTTTTTATGTATTAAGTTCAATAATAATAATTCATTAAAAGAGCTTAGTCCATATTGGATTTATGTAAACCCAACTTAGCTTCCAGACTTAATGTTGCGTGAGGTACAGCACGTAAACGGGCTTTATCTATTAATTTACCGGTTACACGACAAATACCATAAGTCTTATTCTCAATACGGATAAGTGCTTTCTCCAGATGGTCGATATAAGTAACCTGACGACTAGCCATCTGTCCAAGTTGCTCTCTTTCCATACTGATAGTACCATCTTCCATAGTCATATAACGAGCTTCTTCGCTTTCGCCATCTGCATCTTTTCTGGTAAACATACCTTGTAAGTATGCCAACTCTTTTTTAGCTGCAGCTAGTTTTTTACCGATGATGTCTCTGAATTCATTCAAATCAGAATCGTTATATTTTACCAATGGAGTGTTTGGCTTATCTTCTTCTACTCTTTTATCTAAAGGAACATAACCTGGTTGATAAGGAACACTGCTTTTTGCGCTTATTTTAGGCAATTTAACCTCTTTAATAGGTTTTACTGCTACTCTTTTAAGAGCTAAATCTTCCGTTACCACTTTTGCTTGTTTTATTACAACAGGTCGTCTGTCTTCTCTTTCCTTCTCCGGTACCTTTACAGGAGGTGCCTTTTTAGCTGCTGGTTTTTTAACAGGCTTTTCTGTCACAATTTTTTCTTTTTTAGCTGGTGTTACTACTACTTTAATATCTGGTTTCTTCACTACTTCTTTCTTAGCAGGAACAACGGTCTTAGCTGGAGCAGGTGCCGCCTTTTTAACAGGCGCTACTACTTTCTTAGCTGGAGCAGGTGCTGCCTTTTTTGCAGGTGCAACTACTTTCTTGGCTGGAGCAGGTGCTGCTTTTTTAGCAGGTGCAACTACTTTTTTAGCTGGAGCAGGCGCTGCTTTCTTAGCAGGTGCAACTACTTTCTTTGCTGGGGCAGGCGCTGCTTTCTTAGCAGGTGCAACTACTTTTTTAGCTGGGGCAGGCGCTGCTTTCTTAGCAGGCGCAACTACTTTTTTAGCTGGAGCAGGCGCTGCTTTCTTAGCAGGTGCAACTACTTTCTTAGCTGGGGCAGGTGCTGCTTTCTTAGCAGGCGCTGCCTTTACTGGTGCTTTTGGAGCAGGTTTAGCTGCCTTTACAGGCGCTGATTTCTTTGTAGCCATAGTTTTAAGCTTTTTTAGAAACATCCACTTTTAACTGAACCTCATTTATCTCTATTTCAGTACCATTAGCCATTTCAGATACCCAAACAATTGATTCTGCTAAAATTTCGCGGCAAATATAATCGTTATAGTCAATAATTGATTGTTTGATGGTTTCGCCACCAAACAACTGCACGAAGATACGGTCCGTTACATCAAAACCGCTTTCTTTTCTAATATTTTGTACACGATTTATTAACTCTCTTGCATCTCCCTCTTTTTTAAGCTCCTCCGTTAGGGTAATATCCAGCGCTACAGTGAGGGCTCCCTTAGAGGCTACACTCCACCCTGGAATATCTTCTGCTATGATGTCTACATCAGTAGCCGATAGTTCAAAAAGGCCCGTAGATAGGGTGATTTCTATCACAGAATCCTTCTCTAAGCTGGTAATCTGATGCTGACTGAATTCGGTTATAATACCGGCAGCTTCTTTCATCTGTCCACCCAATTTCGCCCCCAAAAGCTTAAAATTAGGTTTAATCTTCTTCTTTATAAACCCTTCCGTTTCGGTGATGTAAGATATTTCTTTCACATTCACTTCCGCTTTTATCAGGTCCTCAATCTTTTCCAGCTGCTGTTTCATGGCAGGATCCATTACCGGTATCAATACCTTTTGTAATGGCTGACGAACCTTAATATTTAATTTCTTTCTTAATGATAATACCAGCGAAGACGCATCCTGAGCCAGTTGCATTCTTTCTTCCAGTGAAGAATCTATGAAGGAAGCATCTGCTTTCGGATATGCCACATGGTGAACAGAAGTTTCGGTAAATCTGCCCGTTATCTCATTCAGATTATTAAATACTACATCACTAAAGAAAGGAGAAATAGGCGCTATCAGGCGTACAATAGTCTCCAGACATTCATATAATGTCTGATAAGCACATATTTTATCCTCCTCATAATCGCCCTTCCAGAATCTTCTTCTGCACAAACGTACATACCAGTTGCTCAGGTGTTCGTCTACAAACTCTTCTATCAACCTTCCGGCAATAGTAGGTTCATAGTCGTCCATAGCACTAGTACATTTTGCCTTCAGGGTATTTAAAGACGATAGTATCCAACGGTCTATCTCTGGTCTTTCTGCTAATGGAATATAGGCTTCTGTAAAATTAAACCCATCTACATTAGCATATAAAGCAAAGAACTGATACGTATTATACAAGGTACCAAAGAATTTGCGTTGAACTTCCTGAATACCGGCAAGGTCAAATTTCAGGTTGTCCCATGGCGATGCATTGGTAATCAGGTACCAACGGGTAGCATCTGCTCCATATTTCTCAATGGTTTCAAATGGATTTACTACATTACCCAGTCGCTTACTCATCTTATTGCCGTTTTTATCCAGCACAAGGCCATTCGATACTACGGTTTTATACGCTCTGCCATCTATTTTATCGGTAGGTAAGCCTGCTTTCTTCAGTTCTTCTTCTATATCTTCTTTAATCAGCGATCCTATTGCGTGCAGGGTATAAAACCATCCACGGGTCTGATCTACTCCTTCGGCTATAAAGTCGGCAGGGTAACTATTGCTGAATATTTCTTTGTTTTCAAATGGAAAATGCCACTGTGCATAAGGCATAGCACCAGAATCAAACCATACATCTATCAGATCCGCAACCCTTTTCATTGGTTGACCAGTTGCTGAAACCAATACTATATCATCTACATAAGGCTTGTGTAAATCCAGGATACCCTGATGCAGATAGTGCTTATTTACATCACCACCCAATACTTCACTCGCCTTTCTGATGCCCTCATTCAGTTCTTGAATAGACCCTATACATACCTGCTCAGTACCATCTTCAGTACGCCAAACAGGCAAAGGAGTTCCCCAGTAGCGACTACGGCTTAGGTTCCAGTCCACCATATTCTCCAGCCAGTTGCCAAACCTACCTTCTCCGGTCGATTTAGGTTTCCAGTTGATGGTTTTATTCAGTTCTACCATTCTGTCTTTCAAGGCGGTAGTCTTTATAAACCAGGCATCCAATGGATAATAAAGGATTGGCTTATCGGTTCTCCAGCAATGCGGATAAGTATGGTCGTATTTTTCTTTCTTAAATAGTCTGTTCTCTTCCTGCAGTTTCAGTACAATTCTGTCATCCACGCTCATGTACTTCTTCAGGTCTTTTACCTTGCCATGCGCTTCCAGTATTTGTTTCTGATGTTGGAATGCAGCTTCTTTCTCTGCTTCGGTAAAGTAATCTTCCTTTACATATTCATCACCATACAGGAATATTCCATCCTGAATACCAGCAAGGAATTTACCCCTTCTGTCTACCATGGTTAGTATACCAATGCCATATTTCTTGCCCACCTTGTAATCGTCCGCACCAAAAGCAGGAGCGGTATGTACTATACCCGTACCATCTTCGGTAGTTACAAAAGAATCGCAAAGCACACGGAAAGGATCTCCTCCCGCTACTTCGGCAGTATTGGCTTCAAAAGGAAGTAATTGTTCGTAACGTGTACCTTCAATAGCTGCACCCTTAAATTCAGCAATAATGGTCCAAGGTATAGCTTTTACTTCCGCAGAATAAGCATCAAAATCACCATTCTCTGCTTCCGCTTTAAAGTATTTACCAATCAGATTTTTTGCAATCACCACATTCGCAGGGACGTGGGTAAATGGATTAAAGGTCTTTATTAAAGTATAATCTATAGTAGCACCAACAGTCAAACCAAGGTTGGAAGGAAGTGTCCATGGAGTAGTAGTCCAAGCAAGAAAGAATACAGCCTCCCTGCCCTCCGAAGGAGGGTTCACTGAACTATCTTTCCAAGCCTCTTCCGCTATTTTAAGTAGTTCCAAAATTTTAGCTGGCTGTTGAGCCCCTCCCTCGGAGGGGTTGGGGAGGCTTACCTTAAACATGGCAGTTGCACTAGTATCTTTTACATCTTTATAAGTACCCGGCTGATTCAGTTCGTGCGAACTTAAGCCTGTACCGGCAGCAGGAGAATATGGCTGAATGCTCACACTCTCGTACAGCAATCCACGGTCGTACATCTTCTTCAGCAGCCACCACAAACTTTCTATATAATTATTCTCGAAGGTTACATAAGGGTTATTCAAATCTACCCAGTAGCCCATCTTTTTGGTCAAGTCATCCCACTTATCCTTGTAGCGCAATACCGCTTCTCTACATTTCTGATTGTATTCTTCTACGGTAATTTTCTTGCCAATATCTTCTTTGGTAATGCCAAGTTCTTTCTCTACACCCAGCTCCACAGGCAGACCATGTGTATCCCAGCCACCCTTACGTTTTACCTGAAAACCCTGCATAGTTTTGTATCGGCATACCAAGTCTTTCAGGGTACGCGAAATAACGTGGTGAATACCCGGCATACCATTTGCACTCGGTGGACCCTCGTAAAATACGAATGGGGTAGCACCCTCGCGAATGGAAACACTTTTCTGAAAAGCATCATTCTGCTCCCAGCTTGCCAATATCTCTTTTTCTATGTTCGGCAGGTTTAACCCTGAAAACTCTTTGTATTTCTTGCTCATACGTATTTGCCGGCCTCTTTTTATGAAGGGTGCGAAAGTAATAAAATACGTTCTCTATTCCAATTCTAGTGTTTTTAGCTCAATACAAGCTACAGAGAAGGGAGGAAATGAGGCTAAAATATTATCGGATTTACGGATTAGTGTATTAGGAAATTAGGTCAAATACAATTGTATTAGCATTTGAATTTAGTTTTTCTATTTTTAGTCTTTAGTTTTTTGTATTGTATTTGTCATTCTTTTTACTTGGATTTGGGCAGGCCTTTGGCCCAATGTCATTTAGTTAAGGACACAAAAAGTAAAAACCATTGAGTTATGAACTGAAAAATATTCAGTTCTTTGTAATGACTAAAAAACAAACAACTCAATGGTAGCAGCAAATGTAAAAA